>DASZRK010000011.1 GCA_035549195.1 bacterium | reverse complement strand
CCTCGATCGTTTGGTCGTCGATCCGGTAGTGGCCCGCGAAGACCTCGCCCCTCTGGGCGTCGATGAGGCAAAGGGCCTCCCCGGTCAAACCGGCGGCCCGCAGGTTCTCGGCCAGTCCGTCCAGGGTCGGGATACCGAAGGCCAGCAGGTTCCCCGGCAGGCAAAGTCCCTCGGCGGTGGCGATGCCCACCCGGATGCCGGTGAAGCTCCCCGGCCCCGTCGAGACGGCCACCGCCGCCAGGTCCGAGGGGGAGAGGTCCTTGTCCTTCAGGAGCGTCTCGAGGGCCGGCAGGAGGGTGACGGAGCTTTCCGGATCGCCCGGGAGGGCGATCCCGGCCAGTTCCTCGCCGGTAATAAGGTCGAGCAGGGCGACGCTGGAGATGCGGGTGGAGACCTCTAGGGCGGCCAGCATCGGATCAGTTCCTCCACGCGGGGCATGGCATCGGGGTGTTCGGCCTCCACGAAGACCCGGCGGCTTTCCTCGGAGAGCACCTCGATGTTCAGTTTAATGACGTTGGGCGGCAAAAGCTCGGCGAACTTGTCGCCCCACTCCACCGCCACCAGCCCGCCCTTGGACAGCCACTCGTCCCAGCCCAGGTCCTCGACCTCGCGGGCGCGTTCCAAGCGGTACCAGTCGAAGTGATAAAGGGGCAGGCGGCCCTCGTAGATATGTTGCAGGCCGAAGGTGGGCGACTGGACGAGCCCCTCGAAGCCGGCGCCCTTGGCCATTCCCTTCACGAAATGGGTCTTCCCAGCCCCCAGGTCGCCGGTGAGGCTCCAGACGTCGCCGGGCCGGGCCTTCTCGCCGATGAGGAAGCCCAGTTGGAAGGTCTGCTCGGGGCTCTCACAGGTGAAGCTGGTGGTCACCATGGGCTGTGATAGTCCATGCGGTGGCGGATGATCTCCTTGGCGTCCAGGCTGACGAACTTCCCGCAAAGATAAAGCCCCAGGTCGATGCCGGCGGTGACCCCCCCGCAGGTGATGACCTCGCCCTCGTCCACGACCCTCTTTTCCACCACCTCGGCGCAATATTGTTTCAGGTCCTCCCGACGGGCCGCGTGGGTGGTGGCTTTCTTGCCTTGGAGGAACCCCGCCGCCCCCAGCAAGAGGGCCCCCGAACAGACCGAGACCTTGAGGGGAACGGGAGCGGCGGTCTTGATCCAAGCCACGAAAGCGGGGTCCTGGGAGCGTTCCTTCGCGGTGGGCCCGCCGGGCACCACCAGCAGGTCGTAGCCCGCGAGGGGTTTCCCCACCACCGTCGGGAGCAAGGTGAGCCCGTTGGAGTCGGTGACCTTCTCCGTCATGGCGCAAAGGTCCCATTGGAGGGAGGCCATGAAGTCCATGCTCTTGAGCCGGGTCAGGGGATCGTAAACGCCGACGAAATCCAAGGCCGTGAGCCCATCGAAGAGGACGAAGGCGGTCCTCATGCCCGGGACCCGCCCTTGAAATGGTCGAAACCCTTCGGCTTCAAGGCCACCCGTTCGCCCTTGCGGGTGATGAGGGTGATGCCCTTGGCCTTGGGCACCATGCGGCCCACGGATTTGACCGCCACGCCGGTGTCCGCCGGCAGTTTACGCACCGCGTCGGCGATCCGGGCCAAGGGCACGGTGAAGGCCAGCTCGTAATCCTCCCCGCCATCGAGCGCGAAGGACAGCGGGTCCAGGTGGTTCTCGTCGCAATAGTGGATGAGGGCCTGCGAATAAGGGATGGCCTCCTCGTGGATCTCGGCGCCCAAGCCCGACTGCTCGCAGAGGTGGTGCACCTCGGAGGAGAGCCCGTCGGAAATGTCGATGGCGGCGCTGGCCAGCTTCAGGGCCACCAGGGTGCGGCCCACGGTGAAACGGGGCACGGGGGTCAGGTGGCGCTTGGTCAATAAGGGGATCGCGTCCTTGCCCTGGGCGTCCGGATGTTGGAGGGCGTGGAGGCCGGCCGCCGAATCGCCGAGCGTTCCGGTCACGAAAAGGGCGTCCCCCGCCTTGGCGCCGGAGCGCCGCAGGGCCCTCCCCTTCTCCACCTCGCCGATCAGGGCCACGTTCACGACGAACTTATCGCTCCCCACGGTGTCGCCGCCCACGATCTGGGCGCCGTATTGCTCGCCCCATTGCCGCATGCCGTCGTAGAAAGCCTCCAGGTCCTTGACCGGGAAGCCCTTGGGCACTCCCAGGGAGACCAAGGCCACGGTGGGCTTGGCGCCCATGGCCGAACAGTCGCTCACGTTGACGGCCATGGTCTTGGCGCCCAATTGCCAGGGCGAGATCCACTTGAAGTCGAAATGACGGTCCTCGATCAGCATGTCGGTCGTGAAGATGAGCTCGTGGCCCTGGGCGGGCTTGAAGATGGCCGCGTCGTCCCCGATCCCCAACACCACGTTCGGGTTCTTGGCCTTCATGGCCGTGCGGATCTTATCGATGAAACCGAACTCGCCGACGCTTCCCATGGTCTCTTTTTTATTTCCCGGATCTTTCATGCGGTTTTCCCTTCGCGATCTTCGCGTCTTCGCGGTGAAAAGACTTCAAGTCGTATATCGTCCATTGATGTCGATATAGCCGTCGGTCAGGTCGCAGGTATAGACCGTCTCCTGCGAACGCCCCAGGCCCAGGTCCACCGTGATGTCGATATCGGGCTTTTGGAGGATGGCCTTCAATTTGGCCCGCGACCAACCCTTGCGGGGCTCCCCTTTATATAGAACATAACCGCCGATGGTGATCCTGGCCTTGAACTCGTCCACCGCCGCCCCCGAATAACCCAGGGCGGTCAGGATCCGGCCCCAGTTGGGGTCGGCCCCAAAGAGGGCGGTCTTCACCAGGGGGGAATGGGCGATGGCCTTGGCGGCCTTGAGGGCGTCATCCCCCGTCTTGGCCCCCTTCACCTGGATGGTCACGAACTTGGTGGCCCCTTCCCCGTCCCGGACGACCTTCTGGGCCAGTTCCAGGCAGACCGACGCCAGAACGTTCGAGAAGATCCGGTAGTCGGCGCCCCCTTGGATGGGCAGGGCGTTGGCCGCGCCGTTGGCCATGACGATCAACGAATCGCTGGGCGAGGTATCCCCATCGACCGTGATGCGGTTGAAGCTTTTGTCCGCGGCGGCCTTGAGCGCCTTGTCCAGCAAGGGCCGGGGGATGGAGGCATCGGTGAGGATATAGGCCAGCATGGTCGCCATATTCGGATGGATCATGCCCGATCCCTTGGCGAAGCCCGTGATCTGCACCGCGCCCTTTCCTATAAGAAGGGTCCGGGTGGCCGTCTTGAGGGTCAGGTCGGTGGTCAGGATGGCCTGGGCGAAATCCGCCCCCTTGAGGGTGGACAGGGCGGCGGTCCCCAGCTTCACCCCCCGCGCGATCTTGGGCCGGGGCAAATGAACCCCCAACACTCCCGTCGAATGGACGAGGACCTCCGAGGGCGAAACCCCCAATCTTTGGGCCGTCCACTTGGCGGTGTCCTCGGTGTCCTTGCGGCCCTGCCTGCCCGTATACCCGTTGGCGAACTTGGTGTTCACCACGATGGCCCGCAAAGCTTTCTTGGCCTTCAGGAGCTGTTCGGTCCGGTGAGAGGGGGCCGACTTGACCGCGCTCTTCGTCACCATCCCCGCCCAGGCGGCCGGACGGTCGGAGAACAGGAACCCCATATCGGGCTTGCCCGCCTTCTTGAGGCCGGCGTGGACACCCGCGGCCTTGAAGCCGAGGGGTAAAGGGAGAAAGGTCGGTTGGGTCTTCATGGGCTTTCCTATATAGAAGGCTGTTTTCGAGGCCCAATCTTAACAGGAAGGCCCTAGGGTAGAAAGTCTCCGTGAACCCAATGCCCTATTGGGGTAGCGGTCCTGGCGTGGACTTGATCCCGAACAGGGTGCCGTCCGAAGCTCCCGGTTCAATAGGTCTTTCCCGAAGAAAGTTGTTTTGGAACCGAGGTTGTACTGGGCCTTCGGCCCATCACGCTTGGCCCGAAGGGCCAACGCGCCGCAAGCCTGTCATGAACAGCCGCCATCCTTCGGCTATTGCCCGCAACGGCACGAACGGCGCGACTCAGTGTTTAAGACCCACCTTGATGACCTTGCGGGCCGGATCGCCATGGCTGTCCTGGACGTCCAGGACGACCAAATAGAGTCCCGAAGCCACCGATCCGCCCTGGCCGTTGGTCAGGTCCCAGTCCGCCTGACCGGCGACAAGGTCCAGGCCCTTCACGAATTCGCCCGAGAGGGCGTAGATCTTCACCCCGCCCGGCGCGTCCACCGGATGTCCCTCCACCAAGGCGCTCAAATGGACCGCTCCGCCCGCGACGACCAGGTTGGGGGCGGCGGTCAGGACAACGGCAGGCAAGGGCGCATGGTTCCCCCAATAGAAACTCTTCTCGAACAAGGCCTGGGTGCCGTCCAGGAAGGTCTGGGTGATGGCCAGGTGGTAGAAACCCAAGGGGACGGGGCCGCCGTGGTCGTCACGCCCGTCCCAGGCCGCGCAAGCCGCGCCATCGAGCGTGAAGGTCACCGAACCGGTCCCGTTCACCACTTCCAGGTCCAAGACCTTACGGGCCATGGGGGCCAGGGTCCCGCAAAGGAGCCGGAGTCTTTCCCCCCGCTCATCGAAGATCGCGATGCTCTCGGAGTCGCAGATCGGCGTGGCGTACGCCGTGGCCGTGGGGGAGGCGATAGGGGTCAGGGTCCCGGTCGGGGTGGGGCTGGGGGTCGGAGTGAAGGTCCAAGTGAAGGTATAGGAAGGCGTATCCGTATAGATGGGCGTGTGGGTATGGGTGAAGACCGGTGTGGAGGTGAAGGTCCCGGGCGGCAGGGTGTCCGTGGGGGTGGGGGTCGAGGTGGAACTGTAGGTCGGGGTGTAGCTGTAAGTAGGCGTATAGGAATAGGTCGGGGTCGAGGTGGATCCCGGCGTCCAGGTGAAAGTTCCCGGCGGCAGGGTCGCGGTCGGACTATAGGTCGGGGTCGCCGTATAGCTGGGCGTGTCCGTAAAAGAAGGCGTGGGGCTATAGGAAGGTGTGGGCGAAAGGGTGACGGTCCAGGTCGATGTAGGGCTTCCCGTCGGACTATCGGTGAACGTCGCGCTCGGCGTGGAAGTGGGGGTACCGGTCGCTGTCCCGGTCGGCGTATCCGTGGCCGTTCCCGAAGCAGTGACGGTCGGGGTCCGGGTGGTGGTATCCGTCGGGGTCCCCGTGGGGGTACTGGAAGCCGTTGGGGTAGGGCTGAAAGTCGCGGTCGGACTGGCCGTATCCGTGGCGGTATCGACGAAAGTCGAGGTCGGCGTGGAGGTCGTACTATCCGTCGCCGTGGCGGTGGAGGTTGGGCTGGAGGTCGCGGTCGAAGTGGCCGTGAAGGTCATGGTAGCCGTCGGGCTGTCGGTGCCCGTCGAGGAAGGGGTCGGTGTGGCGCTGGAGGTCGCAGTGGAACTGGCCGTATCGGTGGCGGTATCGACAAAAGTCGAGGTCGGCGTGGGGGTCGCGCTATCCGTCGCCGTGGACGTGGGGGTGGAGGTCGCGCTGGAGGTGGCACTGGAGGTCGCGGTCGAAGTGGCCGTATCGGTGGCGGTAGGGCTCGCGGTGGACGAAGGGGTCAACGACGGTGTGGCCGAAGGCGTGTCCGAAACCGTCGAAGTGGCGGTCAAGGTGAACGAGGAAGTGGCGCTGTTCGTCGCCGTGGCCGTCGGGCTGTCCGTCCCGGTCGAGGAAGCGGTGGAAGTCGGCGTGGCCGTCGGGCTATTGGTCCCCGTTGAGGAAGCGGTCGGGGTCGGCGTGGATGTGGCGGTGGAAGTCGCCGTTGCGCTGGGCGTAGAGGTCGCGGTGGAAGTGGCACTGTTCGTCGCTGTGGCCGTCGGGCTATTGGTCCCCGTCGAGGAGGCGGTGGAGGTCGCAGTGGATGTGGCGGTGGAAGTCGCCGTTGCGCTGGGCGTAGAGGTCGCGGTGGAAGTGGCGCTGTTCGTCGCCGTCGAGCTGGGCGTGGAGGTGGCCGTCCAGGTGGCGGTGCTCGAAGGCGTGGAGCTTGGGGTCCGGGTGGGGGTGAAGGTCGGCGTCGAGGTGGGCGACGGGGTCTGGGTCCAGGTGGGGGTCGGGGTGCAGGCGGCCAGGACCAGGGACACGGGAGCGCTCAAGGCCGAGCCCTGCGGCAAGGCACTGTCCGCCTCGGCCCGGTTCACCAGGGTGGTCCCGCAGTTGTTCACCGTTCCCGTGACGGTCACCGACCCGGAGACCCCGGCGGCCAGGTTGCCCAGGGACCAGGTCACCCGTTGCCCCACCACCGCAGGCGTCCCGCTCGCGCTGGAATAGGTCAGGCCGGTCGGCAGGGTGTCGGTCACCGTCACGTTGTAGGCCTGGGAGGACTTCACGATGGAGACGTTGTCGAAGAGCACCGTCGCCCCATTATTGGCCTGGATCCCCGACTGGCCCGATCCGATGCTGAAGGCGGTCGTCACGGGAGCGATGACCTGGGTCCCGTTGATGGAGAGCGACAGGGTGACCGACCCGGTCCCCGTCACCTGGAACTGGACGCTGTACCAGGTCCCTGTATTGAGGGTGGCGCTGCCCGTGGCGACCGCGTGGAAGGCGCCCCCGCCGTTGTCGTAATAGCCCAAGGTCAGGTTGTTGGTGGTCCCGGTCTGCAGGATCGCCTGGTAGCTGGACCCGTTCACGAAGCTGGGGCTGTTGGTCCCCGTGAAACGCCAGATCAGCACACCCTGCTGGCCGGCGTTGTTGAACCGCATGTCGGCCTGGAGGGTGCCGTCCCCCACCTGTCCGGCGCAGGTGTTGAGGAGCAAGGGATATTGGCCCGGGGCGGCGGTGCCCTGCAGGGACTGGGTCCCGCCCGCGTTGAGGGTCGAATTGCCGCTCACCACCGTCCAGCCCGCCGAGTTCTCGGTCCAGCCGGGGGGCATGGCCCCCAGGGTGTCCCCCTCGAAGCCGTCGGCGCAGGTGACCGGGTTGGTCCCATTGGAATAATTAATGAAGTAAGTGACGGCGCTTCCGGGGGAATTGGAGGCGAAGCCCTGGGTCTTGGTCAGGGTGACCTGGGCACGAAGGGGTGAACCCAGCGCGTAGAGGCAGGCGGTTCCCATCAGCCAATGGGATAAGGAACGGAACGAAAGATAGGTTCGGCGCACGGAAGTCGGCTCCAAAGGCGTTGAAGGGTGTGGTTGGTTTGTGGACCCTGGTTTTCAGACCCGGGCAGTTGTTCGAATTATACCGATTAAATCGGATCGAACCACCCGAGGGGCCGTCCATTCGGAGGATTTTGGACTTCCCTGGTGGTCCCGGGTCCGGCGCACCCCCAGGGATATGGAAGGAGCCTCTCAGACCGCCGGGATAGGGGTGGCGTGGGCGTCCTGGATGATCATGCGGATGGTCTCCAGTTCCCCGCCATCGCACCAGATCGCCCCGCAATGCCCGTTCGTGCAATGGTCGATGACCACCTGGGTCAGCATGGAATGGATGCCTTTACCCATCGGGTCCCCGCAGAGGGGACACTTGATCTCGGGGAAGGCGTCCCGGTCCCTCAAGGGACCCCGTTGTTTGTCCCGCCAGACCTTGGCCTTCTTGATCTGCTGCGGACCATAGGTGACGTTCTCGCGGGTGATGAGGCGCTCCAGCACCCCGCCCCGCAGCAGGTATCCACGGCAGGAGGGACATTGCTCCACTTCGCAACCCTCGAATTCGGAAGCCGCCAGCGGCACCTTGCAACGCGGGCAAGCATGGCCGCTCCCCGCCCCCGCGGCCGTCATGGCCGCCAGCAAGGGCATCAGTTCCGCCGTTTGGGAGACCTTCTGAACGTTCTGGGTCCCCGCCGGGCAGACCCAGGCTCCCGGAGCCAGGAAACCCATGGCCATCAGCTGTTGGGGATCAAAGGGCCCCTTCCATTGGTTGTCCTGGTAGGCCAGGAAAGTGGGCGGGGCGGTTTGGGGGGTGGGAACCTTAGGGCCCTGGGCCGATGTTCCATTTTCTTCTTCCCGCTCCACCTGCTGTTCCAGGCTGGGCAGGTCCGACTTGGCCCATTTCAGCAGTTTGGAAAGCCGCTCGGACACGGGCGGATGGTTGCTGAACAGGTCCGCGAAGGCGCCTTCGCTGTCGTCCAGGGCCGATTCCCCCGGGTTCAGGATGAAGAGGGCCGAATAGCTCTCCGGCACCCCGCCCCGGTATCGCCGCGAGATCTTATAGAGGGCTTCCGCCATGCCTAGCGGATCCTTGCACATGGAGACCCCGTCGGCGTCGGCCAGGTATTCCCGTTCCCTCGAGATGGCCATGGAGACCAGCTTGGTGATGAGGTAACCGACCCCCGAGATGAGCCAAAGCACCACGATGACC
>DASZRK010000010.1 GCA_035549195.1 bacterium | reverse complement strand
GGGGCTTTTTTCCATGCTGTATTACATGGGTTTAAGGGCCTATACCGCCCGTCTCCTAGGCCAGGGCGCCGGGATCGGCGGTCCTTCCTGGGCCTGGACCCTGGGACGCTACGCCGCGGCAGTTGTGGTCCTCGCCTTGTTGGCCAAGGTCTCGGTCCTTTGCTTGTTGGCGGCTTTGGCCGTTCATGCCGGGTCCTTGGGAATCCTATTCTGGACAGGAACGAGGATCCATGACACCGGGAATCACACAGGTTAAGTCCTTTGAAAATTTTCCCCCGTCATTGACCATTGGGGGGCAAATCATTACACTACCCCCCGTTTTCCAGCCGTTTTCCAAAGTTTTTTCGTTAAAGCCGACGCCCTTCCTTCGCCTCCGATAGAAATTTTTCCGAAAGGTCCCCGATGGAGCAGGCCGAAAGTCCGATCTTCATTCCCTTCCACCTTTTCGGCATCGAGAACGGCATCAACGCCCTGACGGTCTCCTGGTTCGTCTCGCTCCTCCTTCTGGTTTCCTTCCTTTATGTGCGCGGCCATCTCAAGGTCGTCCCCACGGGCGTCCAGAATTTCTTCGAACTGGTCGTGGATTTCGTCAATGACCTGGCCGAACCCCTGGTGGGACGCCATGCGGGATTCTTCTTCCCCCTTTTCTTCTATCTTTTCGTTTTCATCTTCTTTTCCAACCTGATGGGGTTGATCCCCGGCTCCATGTCGCCCACCAGCCGGGTGGACGTGAACGTGGGGATGGCCCTGGTGGTCTTTTTCTCCACCCACGTGTGGGGCGTTAAGGAGAAGGGATTGTTGGGATACCTGGCCCATTTCCTTCCGCCCAAGATCGACGTGGACCCCAAGGCGGGGCTGGCCCTGAAGGTCATGATGAAGTCCATCTACATCATCCTTTGCTTCCTGATGCCGGTCCTCCATCTGGTGGGGGAGCTGGTCAAACCGGTCTCCCTCACCATGCGTCTTTTCGGGAACATGATGGGCAAGGAAAAGATCCTGGGCGTCTCCATCATGCTGGTCTTCGCCTTCTGGGGGGACAGCTTCCTTTCCAAGATCTTCGCGGTGGCCCCGGCGCTGCTCCGGATCCTGATCACCGTGCTGGGCGTGTTCGTGTCCTTCATTCAGGCCTTCGTGTTCATGCTGCTGGCCATGGTCTATATCGGCGGGGCGGTCCAAAGCCATGAGGAACACGCCGAAGGGCATTAAGGAAAACGACGTTCCCGCGCAAGCGGGATTCCCCGGGGCTCGCCCCCGCTTGTTCCCGGGGATCCATTAACCGTTTCAACGAAGGAGATGTCATGAAAAAGCCGATGATCTGGATGGGGTTGGTGATGGTGATGATGGCGGCCGGGAGCCTCTGGGCCGCGGAAGGGGCCGTCGCCGCCGGAAAGGCCGCCGACAGTTCGGTCTGGTTCTTCGCGCTCACCGCGTTGGGAGCGGGCCTGGCCATCGGGTTGGGCACGGTCGGGACGGGCGTCGGAATGGGGACCACCGTGGGTAAGGCGCTGGAAGCCATGGCGCGCCAACCGGAGATGGTGGGGACCCTCCAGACCAACATGATCATCGGTCTGGCCTTCATCGAATCCCTGGCCATCTATTCCCTGGCCGTCGCCATGATCCTGTTGTTCGCCAATCCGTTCAAAGGCCTGTTCGTCGGCTGAGACGTCCACCCGGTCCCCGGGCGGCCCAGCAGGCCGCCCGGGCCCTTTAATCCAAAGAAGGTAAGCATGGAATTCAACCTGAACATCTTCCTGAT
The DNA here is from genome assembly GCA_035549195.1 of bacterium. Classification (NCBI taxonomy): domain Bacteria; species bacterium. The sequence continues at coordinate 15,382 of DASZRK010000010.1, read as the reverse complement.
CCAGTTGGCCACCTTCCTGGTGGGCATGACGATCTGCGCCTATATCTTCCTGCCCGTCCTGCGCAAGTGGATGTCGGACCGGCAGAAGCGCATCGAGGACCAGTTGACCACCGCCGAGAAGCGCCAGAAGGAAGCCGAGGCCCTCAAGGCCGAGTTCGAGAAGAAGGTCGCCGAATTGGAGCAGAGCACCGCCGAGATCCTCCAGCGTACACGCAAGGAATCGGCCCAGGCCCGCGACGAGACCGTCCAGGCCGCCCGCAAGGAGGCCGAGGTCATCCTGGCGGAGGCCCGCAAGGCCATCGAAAGCGAGCGCCAGGCCGTGACCGGCGCCCTGCAGAAGGAAGTGGGGGCCCTGGCGGTCTCCATCGCCGAGAAGATCCTGGGCGCTTCCGTTGACGTAAAGGTCCAGGAAAAGCTGGTGAAGGAAGGTGTCCAGGAACTGGGCGCCCGGAAGAACTAAGGAAGAAAATGGAATCGGTCATCGCCGAAAGATACGCCGTGGCCCTCCTGCAGGTGGCCCGCGAACAGAAGGCCGCCGAAGCCGTCGGCGAGGAGATCCGCAGCCTCCGCAGGCTGGTGGAGGAGAACCAGGTCCTGCGCTCCACCCTGGAGCATCCCCGGGTGAAGGCGGCCGAGAAGATCGAGGCCCTGAAGGGCGTCCTGGGCTCCAAGCTCTCCACCACCCTGGAGAATTTCCTGACGCTGCTCATCATGAAGAAAAGGGTCCAACACCTCAGGGCGGTGGCGGACCATTACGAGAGGCTCCTGTTCCAGTCCCAGGGAAAGGCGGCGGCCCGGGTGCTGACCGCCATGCCCCTCTCGGCCGACCAAAAGAAGGCCCTGTCCGATAAGCTCAGCCAGACCTTCAACCTGACCGTCGAGGTCCGGGAAGAGGTGAAGCCCAACCTGATCGGGGGGCTGGTGGTCTACCTGGGGGACCAGCGCATGGATGCCAGCGTGTTGGGCCAGTTGGACCGGGTCAAACAAAGGCTATTGAAGGTGGAGATCGAGTAAGGCGATTTTGAATTTTTAGTTTTGAATTTTTAATTCAAAACGTCGTTCATTCAAAATCAAGAATTAAGAACTCAAAATTGGTCTGGAGGATGGCATGGCGATCCAAGCGGATGAGGTGACCAAGATCCTGAAGTCGCGCATCAAGGACTTCAAGCCCGAGGCCGAAATGGCCGAGGTGGGGGAAGTGCTCAAGGTGGGCGACGGCGTGGCGGTCGTTTACGGCCTCAAGAACGCCATGGCGGGCGAACTCCTGAAGTTCCCCAACGACGTCACCGGCATCGCCTTCAACCTGGAGACCGACGTGGTCGGGGCGGTGCTCATGGGCGAATCCCGGAACGTGCGCGAGGGGGATTCGGTCCACCTGACCGGACGGATCGCGGAGGTCCCCACGGGCAAGGAACTGCTGGGCCGGGTGGTGAGCCCGCTGGGCCTGCCCCTGGACGGCAAGGGGCCGCTCAAGGCCTCCTCCACCCGCCGCCTGGAGATCAAGGCCCCGGGCGTGGTCCAGCGCCAGGGAGTGAAGGAACCCCTCCACACCGGCATCAAGGCCATTGATTGCATGATCCCCATCGGCCGGGGCCAACGGGAACTGATCATCGGTGACCGCCAGACGGGGAAGACCGCCGTGGCCATCGACGCCATCCTGAACCTCAAGGGCAAGGGCGTCGTCTGCGTTTATGTGGCCATCGGCCAGAAACAATCGACCGTCGCCCAAGTGGTGCACACCCTGGAGGAGCGCGGGGCCCTGGATTATTGCATCATCGTCTCCGCCACCGCTGCCGACCCCGCGCCGCTCCAATACCTGGCGCCCTACGCCGGCTGCGCCATGGCCGAAGAATTCACCTATAACGGCGGGCATGCGCTGGTGGTCTATGACGACCTTTCCAAGCAGGCCGTGGCCTACCGCGAACTGTCCCTGTTGCTGCGCCGTCCTCCGGGACGCGAAGCCTACCCGGGCGATGTGTTCTACCTGCATTCCCGTTTGCTGGAGCGCGCCTGCAAGCTCAACGACCAGCTGGGCGGGGGCTCCTTGACCGCCCTTCCCATCATCGAGACCCAGGCCGGTGACGTGACGGCCTACATCCCGACCAACGTCATTTCCATCACCGACGGGCAGATCTTCCTGGAGTCGAACCTTTTTTTCTCGGGCATCCGTCCCGCCATCAACGTGGGGATCTCGGTCTCCCGTGTGGGCGGCAACGCCCAGACCAAGGCCACCAAGAAGGTCGCCGGGAAATTGAAGCTCGACATGGCCCAATACAACGAACTGGCGGCTTTCGCCCAGTTCGGCGCCGAGCTCGACAAGGCCTCCATGGCCCAGCTCAACCGCGGGGCCCGTCTGGTGGAACTGTTGAAACAACCCCAATACGCACCCATGGAAATGGAGGACCAAGTGGCCTCCATCTTCGCCGGGAACAACGGCTTCCTGGATCCGCTGCCCGTGGAGAAGGTCAAGGACTTCGAGACCGGCCTGCTGTCGCACCTGAAGGCCAAGCATCCGGAGGTCCTGAAGGACATCAAGACCAAGGGCGACCTGTCCGAGGACACCAAGACCAAGCTGACGGCGGCGATCGGGGAATTCGCGAAGAACTTTTATTGAAGTCAAAAATAACCACGGAGACACAGGGAAGTCGTTTTTCGGTCGAAGGATTTTAACCGTGCCTCTGTGATTCTGTGGTGAAAAGGGTTTTGGGAAAATGGCGCAGATCAAAGAGATCAAAACACGCATCAAGAGCGTGAAGAACATCGGGCAGATCACCAAAGCCATGAAAATGGTCGCGGCCGCCCGCTTGAAGCGCGCCCAGGAACGCATCTTGGGGGCCCGGCCCTACGCCCAGCGCATGGCGGACGTGATGCGCAACCTCGCCTCCAAGGCGGGGGCGGAGACCCATCCCTTGCTCGCCGTGCGCAAGGAGGGGAAGACCGCCCTTATGATCATCACCGCCGACCGGGGGCTTTGCGGGAGCTTCAATTCGAACGTCCTCCGGCAGGCCTCCGCCTATCTCAAGGAGAACCCGGATACGGTGCTCCTGACCGTGGGCAAGAAGGGGCGCGATTTCTTCAAGCGCCGCAAGTTCAACATCCGCCGGGAGTGGCTGGGGGTCTTTCCCCAGGTCTCGATGGAAAGCGTGCTGGAGATGCGCGATGAGATCCAGACCTTGTTCCTCGCCGAGAAGTTCAAGTCGGTGAAGGTCCTTTACACCGAGTTCAAGAGCGTCCTGGCCCAGAAACCCATGCTGGACACCTTGCTTCCCATCCGGCTGGAAGAGACGGCGGGCGGGGACGAGAAAAAGGACTATACGGGCGGGGATTACGAATACGAACCGGACCTGGAGACCATCATGGAGAAACTGGTCTCCCAATACCTGGCGGTGCAGGTGCGCCGCTATCTTTTGGAGAGCTTCTCATCGGAAATGGGCGCCAAACGCAATGCCATGGAGGCGGCCAGCAAGAACGCCTCCGAGATGATGGCCAAGCTGACACTGGAGTTCAACCGGGCCCGGCAAGCCATGATCACCAAGGAATTGGCCGAGATCGTGGGCGGGGCCGCCGCGCTGCAATAAAGGGACCCTTGGTCCCCGTAAATCACTGGAGGATGTATGGCACAAGCGAACGTTCAGAACGCCACCGGCGAGGTCGTGCAGGTCATCGGTCCTGTGGTGGACGTGAAATTCAGCGAAGGGACCATTCCTTCCATCTATAACGCCCTCAGGATCGACGACGAAAAGGCCGGCCTCCACATCACCCTCGAAGTGGCCCAACACTTGGGCGATCAGGTGGTGCGTGCGGTCGCGATGAGCTCCACCGACGGGCTTCGCCGGGGAATGAAGGTCTCCGACACGGGCGCCCCGATCTCGGTGCCCGTGGGCCGCGAAGCCTTGGGCCGTATCCTCAACGTCCTCGGTGAGCCGGTGGACGAGATGGGCGAGATCAAGGCCAAGAAGCGCTATCCCATCCACCGTCCAGCCCCTCCCCTGGTCGAGCAGTCCACCAAGAAGCAGATCCTGGAGACGGGCATCAAGGTCATCGACCTCTTGGCCCCCTACCAGAAGGGCGGCAAGATCGGCCTTTTCGGTGGCGCCGGCGTCGGCAAGACCGTCGTCATCATGGAACTGATCCGCAACATCGCCACCCAACACGGCGGCTTCTCGGTCTTCTCCGGCGTGGGCGAGCGGACCCGCGAGGGGAACGACCTTTGGGTGGAAATGAAAGGATCGGGCGTCATCGACAAGACCGCCCTGGTCTATGGGCAGATGAACGAGCCCCCCGGCGCCCGCGCCCGTGTCGCCCTGTCGGGCCTTTCCATCGCCGAATATTTCCGTGACGAGGAGAACCAGGATGTGCTCCTCTTCATCGACAACATCTTCCGCTTCACCCAGGCGGGTTCGGAAGTGTCCGCCTTGCTCGGTCGTATGCCTTCGGCCGTGGGTTACCAGCCGACCCTGGCCACCGAGATGGGGGCGCTTCAGGAGCGCATCACCTCCACCCAGAAGGGGTCCATCACCTCGGTGCAGGCCATCTACGTCCCCGCCGACGACCTGACGGACCCGGCGCCGGCCACCTCCTTCTCCCACTTGGACGCCACCACCGTCCTCAACCGCGCTTTGACCGAACTCGGAATCTACCCGGCGGTGGACCCGTTGGATTCCACCTCCCGCATGCTCGATCCCTTGGTCATCGGCGAGGAACACTACACCATCGCCCGCCGGGTCCAGCAGACCCTGCAACGCTACAAGGAACTGCGGGACATCATCGCCATCCTGGGCATCGACGAGCTCTCCGACGACGACAAACAGATCGTCAACCGGGCGCGCCGCATCCAGAAATTCCTTTCCCAGCCCTTCTTCGTGGCGCAGGAATTCACGGGGACCCCGGGCCGCTACGTTCCGCTGGCCGACACGCTCCGGTCCTTCAAAGGCCTGGTCGATGGCCAATACGACCAGATCCCCGAGCAGGCCTTCTACATGGTGGGAAGCATCGATGAAGTGCTGGAAAAGGCCAAAAAACTTTAAACGATCCGCAAAGGCAGGCCATGTCAAAAACCTTGAACTTACAAGTCGTCGCTCCGGACGCTCCTGGTTCCACCGAGGAAGCCACGCTGGTGGTCCTTCCGGGTGAAATGGGGGAGTTCGGGGTGATGGCCGGGCACATGTCGCTCCTCTCCACTTTGAAACCGGGGACCTTGCGGGTCGTCAAGGGCGGACAACGCGACGTTTATTTCGTGGCGGGCGGTTTCGCCGAGGTGAACGCCACCTCCGTCATCGTGCTCGCCGAGGAATATGTCCCCGCTTCCGAGATCGACGTGGAGGAGGCCAGGCGCGTGAAACAGCGTTCGGCCGAGATCCTGGCCGAGAAGAAGGAAGGGACCGACCTCTCCGCGGCCCAGAACGCCTTGGCCCGCGCCGAGGCCCGCTTGAAGACCGCCGAGGAATTCAAGAACCTCAAGAAGTAAACCCATCCAAGCTCTCCCCAGGGGACCTATGCCACCCGAAAAGTCCTCGTTCCATCCGGTCCTCGATGAAAAGCTCCTTTCGGACAACAGCCTGAAGATCGTCAGCCTTCAAGGCCGTCCCGTCGTCGTGGCGAAGCGGGAAGGAAAACTTTACGCTTTCGACAACGAGTGCCCCCATTCCGGTGGGCCCTTGGGGATGGGGACTTTCGTGGGGAACAGCGTGGCCTGCCCGCTCCACCAGTGGACCTTCGACCTGGCCACCGGAGAGCCCACCAAGGGGCCCGGGGCCCGGGTCCGAACCTATGAGATCAAGGCCGAGTCCGGAAAGATCTGGGTCAAGAACGCTTGAGCGGGCCTTCGGGCCCGCCGCGTTGTTTTAAGGCCTCCGGATGTTAGAATGGCCGTGGTGTGATCGTCGTAAAAGGTATGGAAATGATCGTTGGCACGGGTGTGGACCTCATCGAGATCGAACGCGTCAAGTTCGCCCATGAAAAGCATGGGGAGCGGTTCATCGCGCGCCTTTTCACGCCGGCCGAAGCGGCCTATTGCCTCCGCAAAAAGGACCCCTATCCTTCCCTGGCCGGGCGTTTCGCCGCCAAAGAAGCCGTCATCAAAGCCTTCAGCCATGGCTTCGGGGGCCGCTGGAAATGGACCCAGATCGAGGTGGTGCGTGAGATGAGCGGCAAGCCTTCCCTGAAATTCACGGGCATCATGGAACAGCTCCGGGTGGAACGCGGTATCGACCGGATCCATTTGACCATCGCCCACAGCAAACGGGACGCCACCGCCTCGGTCCTTTTCGAAGCGACGGGGAAATAACATGGCCCGTTCCAAACCCTATGTGCCCCGGGAGTTCTCCAGCCGCCAATGGGTTTGGTTCCTTTTGGGCCTCGGCCTGGTGCTGCGGATCCCCCTGCTGAAGTTGGCCACCGCGGAAACCACCGATGGCGTCCTTTGCCTTTCTTATTTCTCGTCCGGTTTTGCCCCGGGCGAGCGATTCGTGCTTTTCCCGGGTTATCCCTTCCTGCTGGCCCTGGGACAAAGGATCGGGATCGAGGGATGGCTCTGGGGCCGTATCTTGTCGAGCCTGTCCAGCCTCCTTTTGCTCGTGCCCTTGTGGAATTTTGCCAGGCGTTGGATGTCCCTGGAGATGACCGGGGTCGTCTGCGCCATGACCCTTCTTTCCCCCCTGCTTTGGTTCTGGTCGGTGAAGGTCATGCCCGATGTCCTTTTTCTTTTCCTTTTTTGGATGGGGATCGAAAGATTGGCCGCGGCCTACGCGGACCGGTCCGCCACCGCTTGGTGGTGGGGAACGGCGGCGGCGGCGCTTTCGGCCTGCACGCGGCCGGAAGGGTTCCTGTTGATCCCTTGGGTCGTCCTGACGGCGGAAAGGGTCGGGAAGGAGGGAGGTCCTTGGAGACGGTTGGCCGAGATGCTCCTTTGGGCGGGACCTCTCTGGCTCCTGAAACCCAAATTCTTCACCATCCTGGACGCTTACCGGGAAGGCCTGGGGGTGGGCCAGTCCGGGCCCTCCGGCCAGATACGCTTCCTCAACGTGGTCGAGCATTTCTATGCCTATCTTTCCCAACCGGTCTATGTCTTCACGCCGCTGGTCTATTGGTTCGCCATCCTGGGGTTGGGGAACATGAGCCGCCGCAACGACGCCCAAGGCGAAGCCTTCCGGAAGGTCATCCTCCAGGTCTTCGCCCTGCTCTTCCTGACCCGTCTTTTCCCTTCGGCCTACCAGGACCGTTACCTGATGCCTTTCCTTCCCCTGGTGTTGGTGGCCGCCGGGGTCCATCTGGAGAATTTCTTCGACCATTGGAAGGCGCCGGGCAAACCCATCCAGAACCTCTTTTGGAAGAACGGGATCCTGGCCTTCTGCCTGGGATGGACGGCCCTCTATAGTTCGGCGGCCCTGATCTCCCAAAGCGATTCCTTCGGCGACGTGAAACGCGCCTCGGAATTCTTGAGGACCTTGCCGAAGGACGCGGTCATCCAGTCCGATGAGGTGCCTAAGACCTCCTTCTGGTCCGGGCGTCAGGTCGTCCGCATGTCCTATTTGACGGAGAACTCGCCCTTCCAACCCTCGATCGGGGATTACGTGGTCCTGCACAGCGTTTATACCCCCCGCCTGGGGTTCGTGGACCAGAACATGAGGGATCGGTTCGGGGCGGTGCTCATCCACCGGGACGATTCCATGGTGGTGCCCCTGCTCACGGACCTGATGGAGGACCAAAAACTGCAGAACCGGGTCGGAGCCACGGCTTTCCGTTTCGAACCCCAGTTCTTCACCACCCTGGTCTACCGGGTGGACGGTAAAAAGCGGGGCCCGAAGAAATGAAACTCGGTACCGCCGCGGACATGAAGAGGATCGACGAATCGGCCGTGAAGGACCGGGGCTTGACCATCCCCCTCCTGATGGAGCGGGCCGGAGAAGCGGTGGTCAGGACCCTCCGGGAGAGATACGGGGACCCGAAGGCCCTGACCATCGGGGTCCTTTGCGGCCGGGGCCATAACGGTGGGGATGGATTGGTGGCCGCTCGATTGCTCAAGCAAGCGAAGGCCAGCGTGGTGGCGGTCCTGTTGGGCGGGCCGGAGGACCTCGCGGCGGCGACCTTGGGGCAATATGAAAAGGCCAAGGCCGCCAAGGTCCCCATTCTCCCCCTGACCCAGGCCGAACAGATGCAGGCGGTCCAATGGGCCCTGGAGGAATGCGATCTGTTCCTCGACGCCCTTTACGGAACGGGACTGTCCCGGCCCTTGGAGGGTTTGGCCCGCGACCTGGTCCGTCATGTGAAGACCCTGGGCCGGCCCGTCGTGGCGGTGGATATCCCTTCCGGACTTTCCGCGGACACGGGTGCCCCCCTGGGGGAGGTCCTGCCGGCCCGTCAGACCGTGACCTTCGGTTTGAGGAAGGTCGGGTTCCATACGCCGCTCGCCGCTTCCTTCACCGGCGAGGTGGTCCTGGACGACCTGGGGTTCCCGCCGGACCTTTTGACCTCGGCCTCCTTGAAGAACGAACTGACCGAACCGTCGATGGTCCGGGCCTCCCTGCCTCAATACGACGAGAACACCCATAAGGGAACGAGGGGAAGGGTCCTGGTGGTCGCCGGGGCGACCGGCCTCACGGGCGCCGCCACCCTTTGCGCCTACGGCGCGCAGCGGATCGGGGCCGGGCTGGTGACCGTGGCTTGTCCGCAGAGCCTTATCCCCATCTTGGGCGCCAAATTGACCGAACCCATGTCCGCTCCCGTGCCCGAGGTGGAGGGCGGCTTCCTCTCCGTCAGGGCCTCGGGACGGATCCTTTACCTGGCCGCCAACGTGAATTCGGTGGTCATCGGCCCCGGCATCGGGCGACATCGGGAAACGGGCCTTCTGGTCCGGGAGATCCTCACCAAGCTCACCGTCCCCATGGTGGTGGACGCCGACGCCCTCTACCTGTTGGGGGGACAGATGGATGTTTTCAAGGCGGCCCGGGCCCCGGTGGTGATCACGCCCCATCCAGGGGAAGCGGCTTGGCTCTTGAAGACCCATATCGGCGAGGTGGAGTCCAACCGTGTTGGAATTGCGAAGAAAATTGCCGAAAGCTATAATGTCGTCGTTGTTTTGAAGGGCCGCTTCACCGTGATCGCGTCCCCCCAAGGCGAGGTCCGGATCAATCCCACGGGGAACCGGGGCCTGGCCACCGGTGGGACGGGCGATGTGCTGGCGGGGATCATCGGGGGACTGCTGGCCCAAAGACTGTCTCCCTTTGACGCCGCCTCCACCGGGGCCTATCTTCATGGTCTCGCCGGGGAGAAGGCCAGCCGGAGGCTGGGGCCGGACGGGCTACTGGCGGGGGATCTCCTTCCGGTCCTCCCGCGATTGCTTCGACAGTTAAGGGAAACAACCCAGGAGACCCCGTGGCCGCCATCGACGAGCTTCAAAACCAATGGGAAGCCTTCCTCAAGCTCCTCCAAGTCCGGGAACCCAAGCTCCACGACCACGTCAAGGAAGCGCGCCCCAAGGAAATAACCAAATACAACCTGGTGGTCCTGGCCCGGACCGCCGACGACCTCAGGGAAATCGAGGTTGGCCTCAAGGTTTATCATGATAAGATAGCCGAGTTCACCCCGATGATCTTCGGGGACTCCAAGGGCATCAAGACCGAGCTGGCGTCGGAGGCCGAATGGAATGCGGCGGCCCCTAAAACGGTTTCCGCTCCGGTGGCCGCGGCGGGCCCCGTCATCACGATGGGGGCGGACCAGAACGAACTCCTGAAGGTCCTGGAGAGCTCCATCCGGCAGAAGCTGGAAACGGAGATCCGGGCGGCCCTCCAGGCCGAGACGGCCTCACCGGAGGCCCAGACCCAGGCCCTTCAAAAGTTGAAGGATGACCTCGAGCAGGAAGAGGAGAACCGCCGGCTGGCAGTGCGCATGGCCCTGGTGGCGGAGGGCGACAAGATCCTCACCCAACTGGTCATGGCCTGGCAACAGGCCAAGCAGACGGGGGAGGGGGGCGCCCCTTGGGCCGAGGTCAAGCAACGGCTCCTGGAGCTCCTGGACGCGACAGTACAGTTGACGCACTCTTGACCCCTTGCCGGGGTCCATTGGAAAGGAACCATCATGCATGACCATCCGACGGGGGCGGCCCTCGGGTTCATCCTCCTGACCTTCCTCACTTCCACCGTCACCTTCGGGGTGGTGGTCTTCGGGATCATCCTGCGCCGCAAGATCCTGCTCTGGAACGACCAATGGAAGGAACAGATCGAGGCATCGGGCACGACGATCGTGGACTTCGCCGAGGACCTGGAAAGGACCTTCGAGAAGATCCGCTACACTTTCCGCCTCCTGGGTTTCTTCGTGGCGCTGGTGGTCGGCTTGATGGGTTACATCATCTACCTGGGGCTCCAGGACAAACCGCTCCTGGGTTATCCCCAGGTGCAGAACAGTCTTTGGCTGCTTCTTCTGGTGCTTTTATCCGCCCTTCTTCCCGCCTTCATCAATTTCGGCGTGGGGACCTACCTGACCGAGACCATGTTGTTGAAGGCCAATGCCTTCGCCTTCCAGGAGGCCCGGGAGGATTACCGGGAGAAGAAGGTCAAGCGCCAGATGATGGACAAGGCCAAGGAACTCAAGGCCAAGCGGGAAGCCGCCCGCGTGGCCGCCGCAGCCCCGCCGGCCGAGGCCAATCCCGCCGGCAAATAAGCCGGAAGGATCCTTCCGACATTTTTCCTTTTTTCCCCCAGGGGGTCCCATGCGCTTCCTTCTTTTGACCCTGTTGATCCTCTCCACTGGTTGCGCGTCCATCGGCATCCAGGACCCCACCCTGCAGATCAAGCTTTCGCCCCTCCCCTTGAAACGGGGCAAGCCCGCCTTGGCCGAGGTCTCCGCGCCCATGGACGCCCAAAAGGTCGTCGGGACGGTCCTGGTCATGGGGAGCCCGGAGCTCAATTTCCGCAAGGATAGCGACAAGGGGATCTGGTACTTCTACGGCACGATCCCTTTTTCCCCCTGGGTCCAGCCGGGCCATTACAAGGTGCGGGTGATGGTCTATTCGGACCACGAGAAGCCCCACTACGCCGAGACGGAAGCGGACCTCCAATGAAGGCCGAACCTGTCAGCGTCCTGATCCCCGCGTTCAACGAGGAAAAAGGCGTGGCCGCGGTGGTGGCGAGGGTCCGGTCCACCCTGCAGAAGGCCCGTATCCCCCATGAGATCATCGTCATCGACGACGGGAGCCGGGACGCCACGGCGAAAAGGGCCCGAGAGGCGAAAGCCTCCGTCGTTTCCATGGGCGAGAACCGGGGCTATGGGGCGTCCCTCAAGGCCGGGATGCGCCAGGCCCGCTATCCCCTCATCGCCATGCTGGACGCCGACGGGACCTACCCCGCCGAGGAACTGCCGGAGCTGATCCGCATGGCCGGGAACTGCGACATGGCGGTGGGGGCCCGCACCAAACCCAACGCGGCGATCCCCACCTTGCGGCGTTTCCCCAAATGGCTGCTCGGGAAATGGGCCAATTACCTGGCGGACCGGAGGATCCCGGACCTGAATTCGGGCCTTCGGGTGTTCCGCCGGCCCATCGCGGCCCGTTACGAGGGCCTTTTCCCCAATGGCTTTTCATTTACCACGACCATTACCCTGGCCCTGGAATGCCACGGCTACATCGTCAAGTACCATCCCATCCATTATGCCCCCCGGGTGGGGGACTCCAAGATCCGTCCCTTCCGCGACACGCTGAATTTCTTCTCCCTGGTGCTCCGGGTCGTGATGTATTTCAAGCCCTTGAAGATATTCATACCCCTAAGCGGTATCATTGCCTTAGGGGGAGCGGCCTCGGCGGTCCTTTCCCGGATGAACGGCCAGACCGTGACGGGGACCACGCTTTTCCTCTTCGTGGCGGCCATCCAAGTGGCGGCCTTGGGGCTCTTGGCCGATCTACTGGTGAAAAGAGGGCGCTGACCCATGAAGGTCCTGCTGATCAATCCTCCTTCCGAACATATGATCACCACCAACATCCCGTCCCTGGTGGACGAGGAGCGCGGCTATAACCCGCCCCTCGGCCTCCTTTATGTGGCGGGTTACGCCAAGGCCAAGACCCCCCATGAGATCCACGTGCTGGACTGCCAGGTGGAGGAAGTTTCCCAGGAGGAGGTCGAGGACCGTATCCGCGCCATCGCCCCGGACGTGGTGGGGATCCAGACCTTGACCTTCACCGTCATCGACGCGCGCATGGTGGCCCATGCCGCCAAGCGGGCCAACCCCAAGAGCTGGGTGGTCCTGGGGGGGCCCCATGTGCATATTTTTGCCCGCGAAACGCTGGCCATGCCGGAAGTCGATTTCGCCATCAAGGGCGAGGGCGAGATGGCCTTCACCCAACTCCTAGGCGCCCTAGAAGGCGCCATGCCGCTGGACAAGGTCTATGGCCTGGCTTACCGGGACCCTATCTCCGGGACCATCAAGGACAATCCGCCGGCGCCGCCCGTCGAGGACCTGGACTCGCTCCCTTACCCGGCCCGGGAATTGACCCCGGTCAACAAGTACTATTCGATCCTGGCCAAGCACAATCCCATTACCACCATGTTCACCAGCCGGGGATGCCCCTATCGCTGCCTCTTCTGCGACCGGCCCACCATGGGCCGGCGGTTCCGCAGCCACTCGGCCACCTGCGTGGTCAACGAGATGGAAGCCTGCGTGAAGCTGGGGATCCGGGAATTCTTCATCTACGACGACACCTTCAATGTGAACCGCAAACGGGTCTTCGAGATCTGCGGGGAGATCAAGAAGCGCAAGCTCAACATCGCGTTCGATATCCGGGCCCGGGCCGACCGGATGGACGAGGAAATGCTCCAGGAACTGGCCAGTGCCGGTTGCGACCGTATCCATTACGGGGTGGAGTCGGGCAACGAGGAAGTGTTGGAAACGCTGCTCAAGGACCTGGACCTGGACCACGTGCGCAAGATGTTCAAGGCGACACGGGCCCACGGCATGAAGACGCTGGCCTACTTCATGATCGGGAACCCGGGCGAGACCCGGGAGATGGCCCTGAAGACCATCCAATTCGCCAAGGAACTGGACCCGGACTTCGTCCATTTCTCCGTGCTGACACCTTTTCCGGCGACGGCGATCTATTACAAGGCGTTGGAGGAAGGACGTTACGAAGAGGACTATTGGGCCGAGTTCGCCAAGAATCCCACGCCGGACTTCAAACCCAAGCTTTGGGAAGAGCACATGAAACGCGATGAGCTGATCGACCTGTTGAAATACGCCTACAAGTCCTTCTACCTGCGCCCCAAGATGGTCTTCAAGAATGTGGCGGCGACCCATTCCCCGGTGGATTTTTTGCGCAAAGCCCGCACCGGTTTGAAGATGCTTCGCATATAATCCCCCCTATTCGTTCCATCCGCCGTTCCCAGGACTGAAACTTGCTCAAGAAGTACCTGCCCATCGTCATTGGTATCCTCCTTTTCGCCGTGATCGTCCGCAAGATCGACCTTTCGGATACCCTGGCCATCCTGTCCCATTCCAATTGGTGGCTCCTCCTGGCGGCCCTCCTGGCCTTCGTGGCCATGACCTATGTGAAGGGGATCCGATGGAGCTATCTTTTGAAGATGCAGAAGGAGTCCTACCCGGTCTGGGACTGTTTCCTTATCTATATGGGGACCCTCTACCTGGGGAACATCACTCCGGGGCGGGTGGGGGACTTTGCGAAGGTCTTTTATCTGAAGAAGGACCTGAGGATGGGGTTGGGGAAGGGCCTATCCAGCGTGCTGGTGGACCGGGTCTTCGATCTTTATCTTTTGCTGATCCTGGGTGGAGTGGGCCTTTTGGTGAACCCCATGCCGGTCGATCCGGGCGCCCAGGAACTGGTCTTGGCGGTGAAGATCTTTTTCGTGGCCCTCATCGCCGTTTCGTTGTTGGCTTTCAACCAAAGGATCGGCGGTCTTCTGCTGAAAGCGGCGTTCCAACGCCTGATGAAACAGGAGCACCGGGACAAGACCGATAAGTTGTTCGAGGAGTTCCATTCGGGGATGGCGGCTTTCTATCGCCCGGCCCTCCTTTATCCCGCCCTTCTCTCCCTCGTTTCCTATTGCTTCTTTTTCTGGGGATGCTTCCTGATCGCCCAGGCCATCCAGCTCCCGATCAACCTCTTTTACCTTTCCTTCACCGTTTCGGTCGTCAATATCGTCTCCCTGATGACCTTCCTGGGGATGGGGACCCGGGAACTCGCCCTGCTCCTTCTTTTCGGCCTTATCAACCTGTCGAACACGCAGGCCATGGCCTATGACGTCATGTTGACCTTGATCGGCCTGATCCTTTTCAGTCTCCTGGGACTTGTTTGTTTCACCCTCAAGCCCATCGACCTCGGGCAGCTGCGGGGGGATCGGGCCCCGAAAAAGCGGGCCCCGGCCCGGAAGAAAACAACGAAAAAATAGGTCCTGCATGGCCCGTATCATCTGCATCACCAACCAAAAAGGCGGGGTCGGCAAGACCACCACGACGGTCAACCTTTCCGCCTGCCTGGCGGCCATCGAGAAGAAGACCCTTCTGGTCGATATGGATCCCCAAGGCAATTCCACCAGCGGGGTGGGGTTGGACAAGAACGAGTGCGACCCGAACATCTACCAGGTCCTGATGGGGGACGCCGACATCCTGCAGGCCATCCGGGGGACGGACCTGAAGAAGCTTTTTTGCGTGCCTTCCAACAGCAACCTGACCGGGGCCGAAGTGGAGCTGGTGTCGCTCGAGGACCGGGAAACTCGCCTGAAAAAGGCCCTTGCGGCGATCGAGCGGGATTTCGACTATATCCTTATCGACTGTCCGCCTTCCCTGGGTTTCCTGACCTTGAACGCTCTCACCGCCGCCCATTCGGTGCTGGTCCCGGTGCAAAGCGAGTATTACGCCCTAGAGGGCCTCAGTTCCCTCATGGGGACGGTGGAACTGGTGCGGGAGAGCCTGAACCCCAAGCTCGAGATCGAGGGGGCGCTGCTGACCATGTTCGACAACCGGACCAAACTGTCGAGCCAGGTGGCGGAGGAAGTGCGTAAATTCTTCGGGGAGAAGGTATACAATACGGTCATTCCCCGGAACATCCAACTCTCCGAATCGCCATCCTTCGGGAAACCCATCATCCTCTACGACATCCGCTCCAGCGGCGCGCAAGCCTATCTCAATCTGACCAAGGAGATCGTGAACCATGGCTAAGAAAGCCCTCGGACGTGGATTGGAAGCCCTCATCCCCAAGCGGGCCGTGGAGGAAAAGAAGGGCGCCGCCCAGCAGGTCCCCCTCTCCAAGCTCAAGCCCAATCCCTTCCAGCCCCGCAAGGTCTTCAAGGCCGAGGACCTGCAGGAACTGGTCCATTCGGTGAAGGAACGCGGGATCCTCCAGCCCATCGTAGTGCGCAAGAAGGGGGACCTTTGGGAGATCATC
>DASZRK010000009.1 GCA_035549195.1 bacterium | reverse complement strand
GGGGATACGGCGAGCTTGCTGTGAGCGAGTGAATGAAAGAGCACTGGCTTCAAACCCAGCGGTTTCGGCGCAAGTTAGGTATAGCTGTCCTTGGTTTGCTTGTGCTGGCGGATGTTACTTGTGTGCTGGCATACGTGTTTGGTGGCAGAGATGCAATAAGTGAGCACATGCTTTGGGGTCTTGCTGGTCAGCATCTCATCTGCATTGCTCTTGTGCCCGGACTGTTCATGAATCGGCAGAAAAACAAGGACAAGGCGAGCGTTAACGGATAGGTGAGTTTTTCACGAGGCAGCTTGCCTCGAAATGGAGTAAGACATGCCCGAGAGCGTGTACGACCGGATTAATGACTACGGCTCGGTGAAAATCACCCTCGCCTCCCCGAACGACATCCGTTCGTGGTCCTACGGCGAGGTGAAGAAGCCCGAGACCATCAACTACCGTACCTTCAAGCCTGAGAAGAACGGCCTCTTCTGCGAGAAGATCTTCGGTCCCACCAAGGACTGGGAATGCGCTTGCGGCAAATACAAGCGCATCAAATACAAGGACGTCATCTGCGACCGATGCGGCGTCGAAGTGACCCAAGCCAAGGTGCGCCGTGAGCGTATGGGCCATATCGAACTGGCCTGCCTGGTCTCCCACATCTGGTATTTGAAGGGGATCCCTTCCCGGATGGGTTATCTCTTGGAGATGTCCACCCGCAACCTGGAACGGGTGATGTACTACGAATCCTACGTCGTTCTCGATCCGGGCAAGGCCCCGGTCGAGTCAGGCCAGCTCTTGAGCGAAGATGAGTACCAGAAGCTCCGGGTGGAATATGGTGCTTCCCTGAAGGCCAAGATGGGCGCCGAGGCTGTGCGGGACCTGATCCGTATGGTGGACTTGGAGGACCTAGACAAGAAGCTTCGCGTCCAGATGAAGACGACCAATAGCGAACAGAAAAAGAAGACCATCATCAAGCGCTTGAAGGTCATCGAGAGCTTCCGCAAGAGCGACAACAAGCCCGAATGGATGTTCCTCGAAGTGCTTCCGGTCATCCCGCCCGAGTTGCGTCCCCTGGTCCCCTTGGATGGCGGCCGTTTTGCCACCTCGGACCTGAACGACCTATACCGCCGTGTCATCAACCGGAACAACCGCTTGAAGAAGCTCCTGGAACTGCACGCGCCCGAGGTCATCGTGCGCAATGAAAAGCGCATGCTCCAGGAGGCCGTGGACGCTCTTTTGGACAACGGCCGTCGCGGTCATGCGGTCCGTGGTCCGGGCAACCGCCCCCTCAAGTCCTTGTCGGACATGCTCAAGGGCAAGCAAGGCCGCTTCCGCCAGAACCTGTTGGGCAAACGCGTCGATTATTCCGGCCGTTCGGTCATCGTGGTGGGCCCCGAGCTCAAGATGAACCAATGCGGTCTTCCCAAGAAGATGGCGCTCGAGCTCTTCAAGCCCTTCATCATCAAGAAGCTCGAGGATCGCGGTTACGTGCATACCATCAAGAGCGCCCGGAAGATGGTTGAGCGGGTCAAGCCTGAGGTCTGGGACATCCTGGCCGAGGTCATTCGCGACCACCATGTGCTCCTGAACCGCGCCCCGACCTTGCACCGTCAGGGCATCCAGGCCTTCCAACCCGTCCTCATCGAGGGTCGCGCGATTCAGATCCATCCGCTCGTTTGTACGGCTTTCAACGCGGACTTCGACGGCGACCAGATGGCCGTCCACGTCCCATTGTCCAGCGAGGCGCAGATGGAGGCCCGGTTCCTGATGCTATCCACCAACAACATCAATTCCACCTCCAATGGCCGTCCCATCGTCACCCCGACCCAGGACATCGTTCTGGGTTCCTACTACCTGACGAAGGAGATGCCGGGCGACAAAGGGGAGGGAAAGGTCTTCTCCAGCGAGCAAGAGGTCGTGATCGCCCTCGAATCGAAGCAAGTGGGCAAACATGCCAAGATCAAGGTCCGCTTCCGGGGCAAACTCATCGAGACCACGGTGGGCCGGGTGTTGTTCAACCTGGTCATCCCGGCCGAACTGCCTTACGTCAACCGGGTCATGACCAAGAAGGAATTGGGTGACCTGGTGGCCCTCTGTTACGAGAAATTAGGCCAGGACGCGACCGTCAAGCTCTTGGACGATATCAAGGCCAATGGCTTCAAGTACGCCACCCAGGCGGGCATCACCGTCTCCATCGATGACATGCTCATCCCCAAGGACAAGAACGACATCCTCAAGCGTTCCTACAAGGATGTGGCGGAGATCGAGAGCCAATACAAGAAGGGGATCATCACCGACGGCGAGCGGTACAACAAGGTCATCGATATCTGGACCCATACGACCGACGAGATCGCCGAGGTCATGTTCGACAACCTCAAGCAGGACCACCATGGGTTCAACCCGATCTATATGATGGCCGATTCCGGCGCCCGCGGTTCCAAGATGCAGATCCGCCAATTGGCCGGCATGCGCGGTCTGATGGCCAAGCCCCTGCAGAAGATCACCGGGTCCATCGGTGAGATCATCGAATCGCCCATCACCGCCAATTTCCGCGAGGGTTTGACGGTGTTGGAATACTTCATCTCCACCCATGGTGCCCGTAAGGGTCTGGCCGATACCGCCTTGAAGACCGCCGACGCCGGGTACCTCACCCGCCGATTGGTCGACGTGTCCCAGGAGGTCATCGTCAACGCCGAGGATTGTGGCACCGCCAATGGAATCCGCGTGGCGGCCATCAAGGAAGGGCCTGAGATCATCGAGCCTTTGAAGGACCGCATTGGCGGCCGGGTGGCCGTCGATAACGTGGCCAACCTGCTCACGTCCGAAGTCATCGTGAAGGCGGGCCAGATCATCACCGAGGAGATCGCAGCCCGGTTGGATGAGGCGGGGATCGAACAGATCCGCGTCCGTTCTGTCCTGACTTGCGAACTGGAACGGGGATGCTGTGCAAAATGCTATGGCATCAACTTGTCCAACGGCAAACTGGTGCAGATCGGTGAGGCCGTCGGTATCATCGCGGCCCAGTCCATCGGGGAACCCGGCACCCAGCTCACCTTGCGGACCTTCCACGTGGGCGGCGCCGCCAGCCGCGCCCTGGAACAATCCAAGATCGAGTCCACCAAGAACGGGATCGTACGATTCCATAACCTGAAACTGGTCGAGAACCGCAACAAAGAATTCATCGTCCTCAACCGTAATGGCGAGATCTCCGTCTACGACGAAAAGGGTCGCGCCATGGAGAACTTCGTGGTGCCTTACGGCTCCACTTTGAAGGTCAAGGAAGAGCAGACGGTGAAGGAGAAGCAGATCCTGGCCCACTGGGACCTTTATAAGGTCCCCATCTTCACCGAGGTGGCCGGGGTCATCAAACTGCAGGACGTCATCCGCGGCGTCACGGTCCGTGAGGAGATGGATCCTTCCACGGGCTTGAAGGAACGCACGATCATCGAATACAAGGACGAGAACCTATCGCCACGTTGCGTGATCATGGATCCTGAGACCGGGGCGGCCCTGAAGAGCTACCGCCTGCCGACGGGTTCCCTCATCAATGTGATGGATGGGGACAAGGTCATGGCCGGGGACATCCTCTCCAAGATCCCACGGGAAATGTCGAAGACTCGGGATATCACCGGCGGTCTTCCGCGGGTGGCCGAGCTTTTTGAGGCCCGCCGTCCCAAGGGCAATGCCATCATCGCCAAGATCAGCGGGACCGTCGCTTTCGGAACCGCGTCCAAGGGCTACCAAAAGGTCGTCGTGACCAACACCGAGGGCAAGAAGACCATCGAGGAGGAATACGCGATCCCCTATGGCAAGCACCTGAACATCCATGAAGGGGATATTGTTCGCGCCGGGGACGCCCTGACCGATGGCCCTGTGGACCCTCACGACATCCTGGAGGTCCAAGGGGAGGCCGCGGTCCAAGAATACCTGCTCTCCAAGGTCCAGGAGGTCTAT
>DASZRK010000008.1 GCA_035549195.1 bacterium | reverse complement strand
CCCCAGCAGCACCTTCTCTTGGGCCTCCGGAATGGTCCCGTCCGGGGCCGGGCCGATATCCAAGAGCAGGTTCCCGTTCTTGCTGACGGTGTCGATGAGGCTCCGGACCAGGTAGCCTTTGTCCTTGAGGGAATCGTCCTTCAAATAAGCCCAGGACTTCCAACTGACCGAGGTGTCGGTCTGCCAAGGCGCGGGGTTGATGCCGGGAAGTTTCCCTTTTTCCACGTCTTGGACGGCCGTTCCAGGCACGAAAGCCTTGTCCTTAAGGTTCAGGACGACCTGTTGGTTCCGTTGCTTGGCCCGGTCGTAATAGTAGGCCGCGAACTTGGGGATATAGGACTTGAAGGCGGGCGCTTCCCCGATCCACCAGTCGAAATAAACGATCTGGGGTTTGTACTTATCGACCAACTCGGCGGAGCGGGCCAGCCAATTCCTGGTCCATTCTTCGTCGGGATCGCTGTAATCCTCCCGCGCCGGCCCGTAGAAGTCGGCGTATTTCGGGTCCTGGACGTCCGAGGGGAACTTGGTCCCGCCGCTCATGAACCACCAATGCTCCGCCCGGTGGGAGGAAAGCCCGAAGACCAACCCTTCCTTCCGGACGGCTTTGGCCAGTTCGCCGATCAAGTCGCGCTTGGGTCCCATCTTCTTGGCGGTCCAGCGGGAAAGGTCCGAATCGTACATGGCGAAGCCGTCATGGTGCTCGGCGACCGGCACCACATAGCGGGCGCCGGCCATCTTGAAGAGCTTGGCCCAATAGGAAGGGTCGTATTTCTCGGCCTTGAAGAGGGGGATGAGATCCTTGTAGCCGAACTTGTCCTGAGGGCCATAGGTGGCCACGTGGTGCTTGAAGGCGTCGTCACCCTGCTGGTACATGTTGCGGGAATACCACTCATTGGCATATCCGGGCACCGAATAGAGGCCCCAGTGGATGAAGATGCCGAACTTGGCGTCCCGGTACCAGTCGGGGACCCGGTAGGCCTTCAGGGAATCCCAGTCGTCCCGAAAGGGTCCTTTTTGGTCCACACGCTCGACGGCCCGGACCTTCCGCGCCACCTTGGCCTTGGTCGCGGCCGATTCCCATTTCAGGTCGGCCGCAAAAGCCCCCGAAGTGAAGATGAACAACAGGACCCCCAAAACCCTTTTAGCCACTGATGAAGGGGATGAACACCGATAGCCCCGAGAACAATGGAAAGACTTCGGCTTTTCCCATCGGCGTGCATCGCTGTTCATCGGTGGCCGATCCAATCTTGTTTATTTCTGTGGAACGATCTCGATGGCGCAGATCTTGGCGTTCTGCACCGTGGCCTTGAAACGGATCTCCAGGATCCCGGCCTGGGACTGCTCGATCGTGAAGGTGCGGTCCAGGGCCTTGAAGTCGCCCCCGGCCTCCTGAAGGATGTCGAAATCCCCCAGGACCCGGTTGCCGTTCAGGAGCACATCGAAGACCCGTTCCCCCGGCTTCTTCACGTAGCTCTCGGCGAACTTCAGGGTCACCTTGTATCCGCCCGCGGGCACGGGCAGGCGGTAGCTGAATTCATTCCCCCACCGCTCGGTAGCGTAAAGCTCCGGGTCCTGGGGCGCCGCGATGGAACGGCCCGCCCCGGCGGTCTCCCCACTGGTGAAGCCGATGTCCTCGCGCCATTTGTTCCCCGCATGGTCCGTGAAATCGCCCCCGCCGCAACGGATGCGCCAGGTATCGGAGGGAGGCAGGGGGACCGGGGTGGGCCGGGGCAAGAGCCCGGCGGGCGCGGGGGCTTTGCCGTCCTTCATGTCGAACCACGCGAAATCGGCGTGGGCCTTCGAGGGCTGGCCGTTGGAGGAAGCGTAAAGCCCGATGGCGGTCCCCGTGAATCCTCCCGCGTTCTCCCGGGTCAGGTCCTCGGAGGGCGATGCGCCGAAGTTGTCCCAGACCTGTCCGTTGCGGGACCAGGCGAATTGGTATTGGTCCTCGTCCCCGGCGAGCCTGAGGAAAAGCCGTCCGTCCTTCACGGCCCGGGCGGCCAGGGTGTAGGTCCTGCCCTTGACCGTATTGCGCACGAAGACCCGGAGTTTCCCGTCCGCTTGTTCCAACCCGACCTCGTAATGGTTGTCATCATTGGCCCGCACACAGATCCCCGCCTCCTCCCCGTCCTGGGCGGGTTTGAAGTCCAGGAAGGTCTTGGCCTGGAAGCGGAAATCCCTCTGGCGCATGCCCACGAAGGCCGGTTCCTCCATCTTCTTGTTCAGGGACGCCGGGTTGCAGAGGATCCTTAAATGGCCGTGGCCCAGGGAAAGGTCCTTTGGGTCCCCGTTACGGACCCTCAACCATTCGGGCCCCAGTTTCCGCAGTTTTCGGAAGTCCCAATGCGTCGTAGGAGCGGCCTCTTTTTCAGGTTTGAGGGCGGGGGCGGGCATCTCGAGGGCCACATGGTGGTCGCCGTTCACGACCGGCCAGCCTTCCTTCCAGGTCACCGGAGCCAGGTAGCTCTCCCGGCCCAGTACGGACTTGCCGTGGTGGAACCTTACGCCCAAAAAGACCATCCACCAGGTCCCGTCCGGTGCCTCGATGAGGTCGGCGTGGCCCGTGCACTGGATGGGGCTCGTGGGCTCGTCCCGCTCGGTGAGGATCGGGTTGTAGGGACAATCCTCCCAGGGCCCCCAGGGGGAATCGGAGCGGTGGATGGTCTCCATATGCCGGTCGCCCGTGCCGCCCTCGGCCAGCATCAGGTAATACTTGCCCTGGATCTTGTAGAGGTGCGGACCCTCGTTCCAGGATTCGTTCAGGTCGTTGAAGATCGTCTTGGTCGGGCCGATGGATTGGCCGGTCTTGGGATCGAACTCACACTGCTTGATACCCGCCTTTTCACCCCCGCCTTGGCCGGTGTAATAGGCCTTGCCGTCGTCGTCGAAGAACATGGAGCCGTCGATATCCGGGATGTTCATCCAAATAGGTTCCGACCAGGGGCCCTTCGGATCCTTCGCGGTCACGATGAAGTTGCCGCCCCCGCTCACGTTGGTGCAGGTGAGATAGAAGAGGCCGTTCCAATAGCGGATGGTCGGCGCGTAAAGACCGCCGTAATCCGTGGCCCCTTTCAGGGGCAGTTGGCTGGGACGGTCCAAGGCATTGCCCAGGAGGGTCCAATGCACCAGGTCCCGGCTGTGGTGGATGGGAAGGCCCGGGAAATATTCGAAGGTGGAATTGACGAGGTAGAAGTCATCGCCCTTGCGGCAGATGCTGGGGTCGGGATGGAACCCGGTCAGGATGGGATTGCGGAAGGTCTTGGGGACCGGAGCGGCTTGAGTGAGGGTGGCGGCCAGGATGAAGGCCAGCAGGACGAGGAAAAGGAAACCAAGGCGCAAGGAGGACCTCCTGGATGGAATGGGAGGCCATTATCGGCCGGAGCGGTGGAAAGGTCATTCCGAAATAAAACGGACCGGAAACAACCTGAGCAAGGTTTCAGGCGGTTTAAAGGAACGCCCTATTGCTCGATCCCGATGGCACCGACCCAATCCAGGTCCCGCTGCCGTCCATCCAGGTCCATGCCATAGCCATAAAGCCAACGGTCCTTCAGACCTTCGCGGGCCAGGGCCGCACGGTCCCATCCCAGGTCCAGGCCGCAGAAATCCAGGTCGACGCTGCGCGGCCCCCATTTGCGGATGAGCACCGCGGTGCGGACCTCCCCGGCGCCGTTCGCCACCAGGGCTTCCTTCAGGGCCAGGAGGGTCTTGCCCGAATCGGCCAGGTCATCCACGACCAGGATGGCGTGACCCCCGAAGGCCGCCAGGTCCAGGCCGTCCAGTTCCAGGTCCCGCTCCTCCAGGAGCTTGGTGCCCGAGGTCCCCTTCACCTTGACCTCATAGACCATGAACCTCTCGTCCTTCCCTTCCTTCCGCAAGACCGCGACCAGGTCCCGGGTGAAAGGACGGGCCCCTTCCAGGACGCTCAGGATCCGCAATTCATGGATCTGCCGGTCCTTCATCCAGCTCAGGACCGAACGGGCCGTCCGTTCCACCGCATCCCGGATCTGGGAAGGGGTCAAGAGCGGTTCGGACCCCTTCATGACCCTTGCTCCGGCTTGGAAAGCTTTTCGGTCACCGACCGAAGGGCCTGGTCCACCGCCTGCTTCACGTCCTTCTCCCCTTCCTTTTTGAGGTCCTCCAGGAAGTTCTTGGCCACGCGGGACCGGTAACGGCCCAGGGCTTCCAGGGCCGCCCGGCGGACCTCCAAGGGACGGTTCTTGCGGTTCTCCAGGAGCTTATAGGAAGCCGCCCATTCCAGCAGGGTGTCCAGGGACGCGGGATCGGCCAAATTCCCCAGGGCTTGGCAGACCGCAGTCCAAAAGGCGGGGGTCGGATGCCTCCGGGCCGCCTCCATGAGGACGCGGGAGTCGCCATCTAGCCCCACCTTCCCCAGCACCTGGACCGCACGAAGGGAAAGGGGACCTTCCGGTTTTTTCAAGAGGTCCAGGAGCAGGGGCCGTAGGTCCGTCTTTTTCCAGGTCTCAGCCAGGTCCAGCACCTTGAGTTGCACCTCCGGATCGAAGGAGGACCAATGCTTCTCGAAATGGTCGGCCAGGGTCGCGGGCATCGGGACCTTCTTGAAGATGTCCAGGAACCGGCCCAGGTCCCCCTGGCCCCCCTTGTCCTCGAGCCATTCCTCGAAGACCTTCGCTCCCTTGGATTCCATGCCGTTGAGCAGTTCCACCGCCTCCATCCAAAGGGGGCTGTCCTCCGGGGCCGTGAAGGCCCGCTCCAGGAGCAGGTCGGAGGCCAGGGTCCCCAGCAGTTGAAGGACCTTCAGGACCTTTTCCTTGTCCCCCGCCGCGTGGGCCTTGAGGAAGCGTTCCAGGACCGGTTGGCTGAAGATGGTCTCCAGCGCCGCCCGGGCGGCCATGTTCTGGTGTTCGAAGAGGGGCGGTTTGCGGATGGCCGCTTCCTTGAGCACGCGGGTCATTTCCAGGAATTCGGTCCAGTCGGGATATTCGATCTCCTGGGGCATCCAGTCCTGGGCCAGGGTCAAGGCGATGGGATAGGTCGAGGCATGGACCCGGTCGGTCAGGATCTGTCGCAATCGGCGCATCCCTTCCAATTGGAGGTGCCGGGGAACGATGAGCCAGTTGACCCGGTTCAGGTGGCGCAAGGCGAGGGCGGTGACCGCCACGTCCCCGGAGACCGTCAAACCCCAGACCCTTTCCCAGAACTGCTCGAAGACCTCCTCTTGGGAGGGATCCTGGATATCGGTCAGGAGGTCGGCGACCCCTTGTTCCTGGGAAGGGTCCGAAAGGAATCCCCACCGTCCGACCTGCATGTTCGCCAGCAAGGAAGCCGTGCCCGGGGGCAGCGCATCCGCGATCTCCAGGTCCTCTCCCGGTCCGGCGGTCCCTTGGGCCAGGACGGCCTGGGCGGCCGAACCCGCACCCTGACGCTCCGCCAAGGAGACCAGTTTTTTCAGGACCTCGTCCATTTCCATCCGGACCGCGCCAATGGCTTTCGCGCTGCCGGGCGAGCCCAAGCGCTGGCGCACATCGTTCAGGGCGTTCAATACTTCCAGCAGGCCGGCGCCCCCTTCCCCCGGGCCCGGTCCCTTTGCGGGCAACGGCTCGCCCACATCCTGGAGCCATCCCCCCATGTTCTCCATGAGCTTGCGGGCGACCTCTTTCTTATTGGTATCCGGTTTGACCCGGGTGAAGATCTGCAGGAAATACTGGAGGGCTTCCAGGGCATCTTGGAGATTCTCCTCCTTGGGCGCCTCTTCGCCGGAGACCACCTTTTGTCCTTCCTGGATGGCCACATAGATCTTCTCGTTGAGGCGGATATGGGGAAGGGGTTTTTGGGCCATGGCCTGCACCAGGGAGACCCCCGAGGGCAGGGCCTTGGGCTTCAACAGTTCAAAGAGGCCCTTGATCTCATCGTCCGGGAGACCCGGCAGGAAGGTGATGGATTGGACCTTATGCGTGAGGAAGACATCCTTGATCATATTGGTGGAGCCGGTCATGCGCTCGTCCAAGGGGCTCCCCTCCACGAGCAGGCGGCCTTCGGACTCGGCGATCCCCACCGAGGGCAAGGCCTCGAAAAGACCCTCGAGGGAGACCCGGAAACGTTCAATGGACTTGATCACCATGTCGTTGCCAGCGTGGTAAAGGAAGTAATTGGAAAGGGCGACGCGCATTTCGCGCACCGTGGAGGAGGCCAATCGGACCTGGAGAGCGTCGAGCATGGAGAGCCTTTTCCCTCGGGATGGGCCATATTCTATCCGGACTTTTACGGGCGGAACTCTGTCGAAGACCGTGGACTCATGCTATTTTGCATGGGCTAAAAAGGCCGTTTTAGGGCGAAAAGGAAGGTGACGATGGGTTTCTTGGACGGGCAGGAAATGGGCTTGGGCACCTGGGCCTGGGGCAAGGGTGTGGTCTGGGGTTTCGGAAAGGGCTACGGGGAGGACGACCTGAGGGCTTCCTACCGGGAAGCGCTGGCTTCCGGCATCCGCCTCTTCGACACCGCCGAGGTCTATGGAGAAGGGGAATCGGAGACCTTCCTGGGCCGGTTCCTGAAGGAAGCCCCGGCCCAAGACGTCCGCATCGCCACCAAGTTCGCCCCCATGCCCTGGCGTTTCCGCACCTCTGAAATGATCCAAGCCCTCAAGAGGAGCCTCGGGCGGCTGGGCCTAAGCTCGGTCGATCTTTACCAGATGCACTGGCCGAGCCCCCCTCGGTCCGTCAAGGCCTGGATGGAGCCCCTGGCCCAGGCGGTCAAGGAAGGCTTGGCCAAAGAAGTGGGCGTCTCGAATTTTTCCCGTTCCCAAATGCTCCGGGCCCAGGAAGCCCTGGGGGCCCAGGGGGTTCCCCTCGCCTCCAACCAGATGCAATATTCCCTGGTCCGTCGCAAGCAGGAATTCAACGGTCTCCTGGAAGAATGCAAAAGGTCGGGTATCCGTTTCATCGCCTATAGCCCGCTGGGCATGGGTATGCTCTCGGGCCATTACAGCCCCAAGAACCCGCCCTCGGGTCCCCGTCGCCTCTTCTATTTCGGTCAACTGGGAAAGATCCAAAGGTTGGTGGAAAAACTCCGGGCCATCGGGGAAGCCCATGGCGGCAGGACCGTCAACCAGGTCGCCTTGAACTGGGTCCTGGGCAAGGGTGCCCTCCCCATTCCCGGGGCCAAGACCGCGGTCCAGGTGAAGGAGAACGCCGGAGCCCTGGGTTGGCGCCTGACGGAAAAGGAAATGGCCTTTTTGGACGAGGCCTCGAAGGATTTCAGGCTTTAGGCCGGGTACCGAATTTCCCGCCCTGTTTGTCCAGGATGCGGGCGTCATGGTGGTGAAGGGCGAAGGTCACGCCTGGGACCTGGAGGAACTCCAGGACCACCCAGTCCCGGAACCACATCCTTTCCTCGCGGACCTGGATCTCGGACCAGGGGAAGAACATCGGCGGATGACCGACCTTGAAGAGCCAGGCGATCGAAAGATAGAAGCCCTGGTCATCCACCCCGTAGTCCAGGACCCCCTTGTATCCCATCCATTTCCCGAAACGTCCCCTTCGGCCGATGAGCTTGAACCCTTTGCATTCCCGGTCGGCGGCATAGACCCGGGCCAGCCCGGCCCAGCCGCTCATTCGGGCGGTCATGGGCCCGGTCAAGGGGATCCCAACGGCGATGACGACGGGGATCAGGACCAGGACAATGAACGGAATGTGGGTCGTCGCGGACGACATGGTCTCCTCCGGTCAAAAGGTCTTTCCTCCGCTTCATCATAAGCCTGGAAGGCCTCGGCCGATATAAACTAGGCCGCTCTTTTACGACTCGATCATCAGTCGGCTTTAGTTCCGGCGGACGGCCCATAAGGACTTAATTTTGAAAGATCTATTTTTTCGGTCGATCCTGAAGGCTTTCCGCTTGTCCGTCCATCCGCTCCCCCGGTCCTTCCCCACCCACCTTCTTCTTTTCCTTCCTCAATTCTTCGGATGGCACGGGCGTCTTCCGAGGGATCCCCGCCATCCCGGGGCCGGCTTTGAGGATTTCGTGGCGGCCCAGGTCCTGGACCCTGCTTTACCCCGGAAGGGGCCCTATGTGGATAAGGAAGACGCCAAAGGCTTGGCCCGGACCCTGGCCCCGGGGATCCGGACGGCCAAGACCCTGGCGATCCTGTCCCTCACGCCCGGCACCGGGCTCAAGGACCTGGAGAGGTTCCTAGGCCCTTTCCTGGGACGGAAATGCGTGGTCAAACCCACTCATGCCTCGGGCACCGTCCTACTCCTGGACCGCCTCCGGCCCGGGGACCTGGGAAGGTTCTTCCGCGTCGCGAAACGTGATTTTTTCTTTATAAGTGGCGAAAGACAATACCGGGACCTGCCCCGGAAGATCCTCGTGGAAGAATCCTTGGCGCCTTCGGGAAGCGCCCCGCCGCCCGACTACCGTTTCCATTGCGCGAAAGGGGTCCCCTTTTTCGGGGCGGTCGACGAAGGGCGGTTCATGGACCTGAAGGAATATCATTTCACCGTGCCGGATTTCCAGCCAGTGTTCCTCCAGGCCCAGGGGAACCTGCCGGATCGCATCCCCACCCGGCCCCTCCGCTTCAAGGAAATGCTCCGCCTGGCCGCGAAGCTCTCGAAGCCCTTCGAATATGTCCGCATCGATCTCTACCTGACGCCGCGGGGGATCCATTTCGGCGAGTTCACCTTCACGCCCATGGCCGGGCTCTTCAAGTTCAAGGATCCGGATTTCTCCAAGTGGCTACTGGCCCGGGCCCTGGACCCAAGGAAAAAGGTGCCGTTGCCGGGAAAATGGCGGGTTCGGGTCGCATGAGTCGAAAATAAAAAACGCCCATAAGCTAAAAGGCTTATGGGCGTTTATTTTTATGGCGGGGTTGACGGGACATCGAACCGCTTCGCTCAAGGGTGAAACCAGTTTCCCCCTTGGGGCCCCCTTCTACCGCAAGGAAAACTCCCGTTTTCCTTAAACCTTTCCCGGGTTCTCGCCCCCCGACAACTACACCACAAAACAAAAACGCCCATAAGCTAAAAGGCTTATGGGCGTTTATTTTTATGGCGGGGTTGACGGGGCTCGAACCCGCGACCTCCTGCGTGACAGTCACTTTTTCTCGAGCGAAAACTTGTCTCAAAACCATTACATCACAACAAAAACCTTCACAGTGAGCTTCTCAACTCGCCCTTCGGTGTCATATTCGTGTCATTGAACCTTTCCACCTGTTTAAAGGCGTCCTCCCGGTCCTTCCGGTCGATCCGGTTGTACCGTTTGAACATGGCATAGGTCTTATGGCCCGATATGGACATGATAACCGAGTCGTTCACTCCCGCCTTCCTCAAATTCGTCACCGCGCAATGCCGGAGGTCGTGGAACCTGAAGTTCTCGATCCCCGCTTCACGCCGCGCGTTGATGAAAGCGGTCTTGATATCATCCATGCGCAGGCCCTTATAGGTAAAGACGTAAGGGCTTCCAAGGGTCTTCGGCGTCTGTTTCAGGAGATCCACCAGCATCTCCGTCAAAGGCACTTCCCTTTTTTCCTGGGTCTTGGTGTCGGCGGCTTCCAAGGTAATGACCTTATGCTGGAAGTCCACCTGGTCCCACCTTAAGCCAAGAATCTCCCCTTTGCGCATCCCCGTCCAATAAGCCAACTGGACGATGGCGGCCACCCGGGGGTTGCACTTCGATAAAAACGCCTGGTATTCCTCAGGCGACAAAGTGCGGTCACGGGATACTTCTTTGAAGGCCCGCACCCTTTGGATCGGGTTCTTCTCCATCAAGCCGTTCAAGACGGCCCGATTCAGGATGCACTTCAGGATCGCCAGGTCCCGGTTCAAGGTGCTGTTCGACAGCGGCTTCCCCGTTCGGTTCTTACCTGGAGCCTGATTACCGACCTTCCGCCGATGGTTCAAAAAGCCTTCCACGAGGTCCGCGGTGAAGGTCTTCAAGGCCCTATCACCAAAATAAGCCTTGAGCCGATCCACCATTTGGATGTCGTTCTCGTAGGTCTTCCGTCTTGCCTGCGAATACCCCAGAAACGAATCCGCTACCTCGAAAAAAGTCGCTTCCGGTTTGCCTTCGGCCAGGAACTTGCCCGTCACGATCTCCTGCATGTGCTTGGCAAGGATCAACTTAGCCTGGGCCGCCGGAATCTGTCCCAATCGGACCCTTTTGCGCTTCTTCTCTCCTCCTGCTTCAACAAAGTAATCTAGGAAATACCCCTTCGCGTCCTTGCGGAGATGTTGGGGCAATCCGTTGACATTAGGTTTAGCCATACCTACCTCCTAATGTCCCCAGCACTTGGCATTGTATCAAAAGCCAAGGGAAGGGGTTTT
The DNA here is from genome assembly GCA_035549195.1 of bacterium. Lineage (NCBI taxonomy): Bacteria > bacterium. Next base: position 10,672 of record DASZRK010000008.1, on the reverse strand, counting down.
TGGAAAACTTTCAAAAAAATCGAATGCCACACCCTGGGGTGCCTGCCCACCTTCACGAAGGGCAGTACCCCGATCTGCCTCCAGTAGCGGACGGTCCCGGTCGGAACCCCGGCCTTCTCAGCCACTTGGTCGTCCGACATCAAATAGTCCTGATGCTGATACCTACGGTCGCTCCTTCTGCGCTCCGTCATGGCCTACCTCCTCAAAAGGTTAATAAAGACCCCGAAGGGGTCATACCTTCGGGGAAAGGTGTGGAAAACCCCGCCCGTCCCGTCAGGGACATGACGGGGGGTTTTCCACGGTGTTGCCTTACGCCTTTCGACTTAACTTCTTCCATCTTCACGCCCGCGCCCGCGCCTACTTGGTTGTTCAAGAAGCCAGCCCCCACTCCCGCTTTCCTGGTACTCCTATCTGTTCCAGGGGGAGTGGGGGCTGGCGTCGCAGGACAACCAAACTCCTTGTAGGCGCGGGTGTTTCGGGCGTTTTTGACTAAAAGCTGTTTTAAGTCCTGCATTAAGGTTGAGGTCTTCATGCCGTGGCCTCCTGGGGCCCCTCGGTGGCTGGGGTCGCCTTCAGGATCGGGTCTTTCACGAAGGGCAGGTAGTCACCCTCCAGGTCCACCCAAGGCACCCGGACGAAGGGGTGCCGGTCCACCTTCTCGAAAAAGGAAAAGCCCCAAAGGTCCAGGTTCCGAGGATCGCCTTTGAGGAAGGTCGCGAGACCTTCCAGCATCCTCAAGGCATGGGCCTTGTCCCGGCTGACGACCAGCCGGTAGGCCGCCGGAAAGTCCCGGTTGAGGTTCAGCACCATGTTGACCATCTTGTCCCGGTTGTAGGGGGTATGTTCGTACTCCAGGACAAATGCCTGGGTTCGGCCTTCCAAGGTTCCCTCAAAGTACCCGTCCGGGGTCCGGTGGTGGACCCGGCGAAGCCGGGTTCCCGCCAAGTCCCAACCCCGTCCAGCTTCCAGGTCTTTCTTCCAACCCATCCTTAAGCCGCAACGCATCTCGTAGTCCGAAAGCCAGATGAGGCCTTCCAGGCCCCCCTCTTGTTCGATTTGGACTCTCATGGAAAGGACACGCTTGTCGTGCTCCCTTTCAAAGGGGTTGATATGGGGCGAACGGACTTCTTGGGAAATGAGGATTCTGGCGATCTTGGAAAGGTGGTTCAGGGCAGGACGGGTCAGGCAGTAGTAGGTGTCTTCGTTCGGTAGGTTTTGGGTCTTGAGGAGTAACCCCCGCTCCACAAGACCCCGCAGATGGGACCAGGCCGTCACATGGGAATGTTGGGGGTGAAACTTCCGGTGGAAAAGCTTGGTGGTGATGAACTTGTTGGATTGGATATAGGAGAGGGTTTCAACGTCGCACGGGTCTAGGTCCAGGGCTTGCCTGGGAGGGTGGGCCGGTTCCAGGGGCCCCCTAGGCATTGTCGCCCTCCCCGAACTTCAGGCCCAGGTCCAGGCCCTTCTTGCGCCCCTTGGGGGGCTCGTCCTTCAGGATGCCCTCCAGGGAGGTGTGGTTCTCCCTTCCACGGAGAGGAGTATGGGTCAGCCCCAGTTCGAAGTCCGCCGGGGGTTGGGGTGCCGTTCCCAAAGCCGTCTTGAAGCATTCGACCTTTTCTTTGTGGCACAAACGGACAATGGCTTGCCCCACCGGCAAATCTTTGATCTCGTCGGGATGGATACGGAACTTCCGGGCATCCCTGTCCGAATGACCCCGTTCGGTCCCACCCGCGTCATAGGAAGTCGAACCTTGTTTGCGAAAGACCTCCGTTCCGATCAAGCTGGAGAAATACTCAGCCGTGGCCGGGTCCGATAACCTCAAGATCACCTTGTTGTTGGTGTTATTGATCACCTGCTCTTTGAATTCTTGGGATACGCCGGAAAGGTCCCCGTTGGACTGGTGGGCCAATACCAGGTTCACCCTGGCGTCTCGGCATTTGTTGACGAGGTCGATAAACCCCGGATAGGAAAGGTTATAAAACTCGTCCAGAACCACCCGGAAGGGTTTCTCCGGGGGGTTCATGTAGCGCTCGCCCACTTCGCTTTGGAGGGCCATCATGAAGAGGATGGCCAAAGGCTTAGCATCGTCCGGATATTTGGCTGAAGCCAACCCCAAAAGGAAAATCTCATTCCGGTCGATAACGCTCTTCATGGTGAAGTTTGGGTTTTTGGAATTGATCAGGGGAGACCATTCCCGGTTGCAGAAACGGCGGAGCTTCAGGATGAGCCCCGCTAATTCGTCCTGCCTTTGCTGGGGGGACTTCCGGAACCAAGGTTGGAAATTCTTGGCCTGTTGAGTCTCGGAGTATTTAGCGCAAAGGGCCGCGATGGTTCTAAAGGTATCTGTCTCGCCTACTGCCGTGGCCAGGTCCTGGAAGGTGATGACGGGGATCTCTTTTTTCATTAAGAAGATGAGGTCCTGGAGGAATCCATCGGCGATCTGGACGTAGTGGGGTTCGACATTGGTCGTGTCGTAATAGAGGGCCGTAAAGACTCGGCTGGCGATCTCATGGGCGCTTCCGCCCGCAAGGGGGTTACAGCTCATCGAAAGGTCGGGCCGGCCCAGGTCAAGGTAGTTGAAGTGGTTCCGCCGGGAACACTTGTCGGCGTAAAAGACGATGTCCCGGACCATGTTGCTTTTAACGTCGAGTACGAACAGTCCTAACTTTTGTTGGATGGTCTGGTACATGAGGGGCTTGAGGACATGATGGGTCTTTCCGGAGCCGGTGTTGCCTACCACCTGGAGATTCTCATGCAGGATATTGGAGGGAATCTTCTTCTTTCTTTTCGGGTCCAAGTAAAAGGCATATTCATCCTTAACCTTATTCCCAATACTGCCGTCGATATAAAAAGATAAATAAAGAGCCACCCCGAACCAAAGGGGAGCCAGCAAGAAGTCGAAGTCTAAATTTTCTTTGAAAAGGGACATCAGGGCCATCGTTACCGCTAAACAGGAAAGGACCCTGGAAATAGTATGGATCGTATCGTCCTTCCGGAAGTAAAAGGAAATTCCGTATGGGACCAAAAAGGCAAGGTTGACGAAAAACGGAAGTTGGTGGGCAAGATTGGTGACTTGGTCTTCGCGTTGAATGAATGCGCAGAGGAAGCTTAGGCAAGGAACCCCAATGATATAGAAGGCGCTCGCAACATAAACAACATCATTCCAGAAACTCTTTTTCATATAGCCTTCCTTTCAGGGACGGCCTTTTGTGCGGTTAATCTTTAGGGCTTATAGCTCATCCTGTTCCCGCCGTTTCCCCGGCGGAAGCAAGTAGGCACTGAGGGCATTCCTGATGATCTTCGCCCTCTTCAACTTCGGATTCTCCATCTGCTTCTTCCTTAAAGCCTCAACGAGGGGAGCGGTAAGGTTGATGACGATCCTGGCCCCACCCTCGAACTTTGGTCTTCCTCTGCCTTTTTTCTTTTTGTCTTTCATGGCCTTATCTATATTCCTTTCCTTAATTACCGTCAATTTTATTCAATTGATTAAAGCATGCCGTTTATTTAAAAGGCTATATAAAATTAATTGTTATTTGAATGTCTTAAAAGAAGGGCCGTAATAATAGACATGCTTTAAAAAATACTTTGGAAGCAACTTAAAGAATCTTAGTAATTTTGAAGTTTTAGTCTGGGGATGGTTAGGAAGGGAGGTTAGTCGAAAACTTGGTTTTTGTTCGGAATAAGTAATTCTCCAGCAGCGGAAATGCGGAATGAAATACATTTACCATGATGAAGGATGACGTAAAGTCCACCAGTGGTTTGTTCGGCAAGCCAAAACTCGGACGCATCCGCGTTTCTCAAGGGTTCCAATTCGGCTGGTAATGACGGTTCCTTCAGGGCATCCTCAACCATACACAGGATCGCCTCCCGTTCTTCATCGGAAAATTCGTGAAGGTTATTTCTCAGCAACGACCGGGGCGGGTCCTGACCAATGATCTCTTTTATTTCATCGTAATTTTTAAATTCTTTATCCTCCGGCCTTAAGAAACGGTCTTCCCACCATGTTAAGGCATCAAGGAAAAAGGTGTCCTTATCGTAACCATTGATACCCTTAGGGTGATATTCGATGAGGTGAAATTTGTCTGGAGACTTTAGACCAAATTTATCTCGGCACATGCGGAAAACTTGATCCGGCAGGTTATCGGACAAGCCTAGGAATCTAGTCCCGCCATAAGGCCGCTGTAGTTCTTGAGCCAAGGCAATGAAATGGCCTTGCCGATGGTAAAGACGAAGGAAGCATTTTGATTCCGTTCTTTCCTCTGGCCACCGAAACATCCCTTCGAATATCTTTCCATTCGGTAATTTATTCAGAAATAGCGAATATTTTTTTAGGAGTTTTACAAAAGTGGATTTAAATTTCATTTAATCCAGTCCAGCAAGAGAATTCAATTTATCCGCCATTACTTTTGCCCGCGCTTTAAGAAAATCATCAAACTGATCTTTTTTTAAATATTTCTCTAATTCGCCGTTCAGCAAGTGGCTTTCTAAGGCCAAATCCAATTGCGGATTTGAAGTCGAAAACATCTCTAAATATTCGCTTGGAGGTTTTGCCGCTATTTCATGACGTTGCTCCTTCGCAGGAGCCATGCAAATATTCGCCAAAGAATGTTCTTTGTCTAACCAATCCTTTTTTCCGGTTCGTTTCAACCACCCTCTGGGAAAAATGTGATGAAGCTCTGTAGCGTTATACTTGGAAAAAGATGTTGGTATGGGAATTAACGTCGAGGATTTAAACGACCTTGGCTTTCTAGAAGCAAGCATGGCCAGTATCGTTAATACAAAACCATCTCTCCTGTCGTAACGAGCATCCAGAATCATTTCAGGCGTAACTTGGTTTACTTTAAGAAGCGCAGGAGATCCATTCCGCTGAATTTCTCTAATTAATAACCCATCCTCTTCCATACTGCTCTCAGGACTAGAGGAGTAACGAGCGCTTATACAAGAACGCCAAAAATATCTTTCAAGCCAAATTGCTTGGTTACCATTCGGCCCTTTATGGTCATTCAGCAAAAAGAATAGAGTGATCAAAGGAATGGTGGGCTCATAAGCCAACAAATCATACTCAGCAATACCAAGACGAGTCTGGGCAAAATCTAAAGCCAACTTAAAACACTCTGTTACTTCTTCCCAATTTTCGGACACGTATGTTGAATCTATTTTTAAAAGGTGTCGTTTATGACAACCATATTTTTCAAATTCACTTGATGTTTTATCCTCATCTAAACGAATAGTTTTTAGGGAGATGGATTGCATTGGCAGGATGGGATTGAGCCCATCAAAATGTTTTAAACTTTTCTCCAGTTCCTTCCACTTTGCCCTCAGGTCAAAAGAAAATGGATACAATTTCGCGACAAGCAAATCAAAGACTGTTAATTTTTTCCCCGAATTATTAATTCGTTCAAAAATTATGCAGGCTTGCTCTAAATCACGTTCATCTATCTCAACACAAGCGAATTTGTATTTCTCCAACAGAACTGTTCGGACTTTTGTAAAAATGGGTTTGTATATTTCGGGCAATGGATCCCGAAATGGATCGTAATTATCTGAAATAAGTTGTCTGAAGGTAACGCCGATTTCCGGTTTGAGATGCGTAAATTCATCTTTCTCAAAATCGTACCAAGCTACATAAGGGATCGGATTCCTTCGATTTTTCCTTTTAACGCTCGCTTCTTTTGCGCAAGCATAGAGAGCCGTTAACCTTTGTTGTCCATCTAAAACATACGACGGCTTTCTACCATCCGGAGGCAAAGGTAAGGTTATGTTTCCAATGGATCGAACATCCGCCAATTTTTCGTAGGTCTCCCAAATCACTAAACTGCCAATGGGAAAACATTTATAAACGCTGTCTATTAGTTTCACACAATCCGGAAGGTCCCAAACAACTTCTCTTTGAAATTGTGGAATTTTTAAAAGTCCTACCTCAATTTCGTCGATCAATGAACGAAGATTGCGTGGACGAACGTCAATTTTTTCAGCCATATGTACTCCTTAGACTTATAAGACTGCCAAATCCAATAATGTAGTTGGTTGCAATTCGTTAAACTTTTTCTGGGGGATTTTTTTATACCGCCAAGATTTTTTGGTTAGCTCGCTAGCATTCTCACACCATCTTTCAGCCGCAGCATCCTTGAACCGTGTTTCTTCACCTTCCTGACCTTTCGTTTCCAAAAGCCAGTTGGTTCCATCCTCGGCAATCGCCACAAAATCCGGGTGATAGCTTCGTTGATTGTAATTGCCGTCAACGTAGTCTATTGAAAACCCAAAACTTTGTGGAATTTTGGAAAAAGACTTCACATCTTCCGCCTTATCCAAAAACTTCGCGAAAGTTCGTTCAAATTCGTTATCACATGGAACTAGGTTGAGAATCGTCTTTTTACTCTCATAAACCGGCCTTCCCCATGGGAAAGGAGGGTTCAAGTCGGATAATAGACGGTCCGCGCCCTCAAGTTTTGGGGTTTGTTCTGCGACAATCTTGCTTTGCAGTTCCTTCTTGAAGGCTTGAACACAGACATATTGCGAAACATTTGTTGTCATAGCCTTCAGGATTTCGGGATCTTCTAGGTTGACCTCCCGACCAAAGGCCTTCTTCTCGAAGAATTCTTTAATCCTCGGAACCAGTGCCGCAAATTGGGAAGGTAATTTGACCTCCTGGGCTATTTGCCTGGCATAGTAGCCGATGACCTCCTGGGGTGTCTGTGGTTCAGGAATGGTGTATTTCCGTTCCACTTCCTTAACCAGGGTGATGTAGTCGAACCCCTCGTAGGTAAAGGTCGTTTCTTCCGAATCCCCTTTTTTGATGGGAAGCTTTGGCGTTTGGAACCTCATTACGTCCAATTCAGAAATTTCTTCGGCAAGACTTTTCTTTCGAACCATAACCGGGGAGATGAGCGGCAAGCCAATATCGAATTTCTTCTTATCCGGGTCCGGCATGATTGAGACAATGGAAAGTTTATCTTTCCCGACATCGAAGGAATCCAGCTTCAAATCTTCAAGCTTTTCTAAATCATCCACGAAAGAAATAAACGCGTTATTTCCGATCACGTCCACTCGTTCGGTATAACCGTTGCCTTGGCCCCGAAACATCAGCCTTAGACCACGACCAATCGTCTGCTCTGGAAGAATATTGGCCTTAGACGTGTAAGGTCGAAGACCTACAACCACAGTGACGTTCTGGACATCCCATCCCTCTCGGAGCATTAATACGCTAACGATGGCATTAACGGGACTTTGGTCGCTATCTACTTCATGGGCTACTTTTCGGGCTTTGTCCAAATCTGCTTTAGAGACTTCACCTGATTTGTCTGTGTGAATAACAAGCGTATTTTCTTCACCGAATTCTTTTGGGTATTTTGTTCGAAGCCAATCCCCAACATCATCCGCCTCGTCCGTATCGTTAAGCATGACAAATAAAATGGGTTTCTTTTTGAGTGGTGTTAACTGTTCCTTGTATTCCTTCCACCTCTCTACCCCTGCCACGAGGAAGCCTTTGTAACGGACACTAGCTGTTTTAGATTTCGCTTCCTGAATATGGGCTATACCTTTGAAAGGACGTTTGACAATTCCATCCAGGATGGCTTGCTTGAGGGGGTAATCAGAAATGGTCCAGGGGAAAAGCTGGCCCTTTTGGAACCGGGGAGTAGCCGAAAAATCAACTTGCATCGTAATCGGAGTTTTTAGGTGAAGCCGCCGAATGATCGCATTCCACTCGCTTTCCTCGTCATGTGTGTGGTGGGCTTCATCGTTTATCACCATTAAATTTCCCGACCTTAAACCGATTCGTTCTGAAAAATCAGACACCTCTAATTTATTCAACGCAGGGTCAGTACCCAAAATTGAAGTCATCTCATCAGATTCTTCATATTTAACATTTTTCAAGCGTTCATAAAACTGTTGGACATTTGAAAGAAAAAGCATTCCAGAACTATGGGCTTTCAGGCCATCACCACGCATTACAGAATCAAAATCCCAAAAAATTTCAAAATATTTTGGAATAATTGGGTCTGCTCGAAAGATACGTCCACCCTCAAAATCAGTTCTGAGGCGTTCAAAAACAATAATGTTTGGGGCAATCACTAAAAAAGTTTTTGCATATTGCTTGGCTTCAGTCGGTTCTTCACATTGGGAATTAAAATATTGCCATGCAATAACCAGAGACATAACTTTTGTCTTACCTGATCCTGTTGCCATTTTGATGCAATATCGAGAAAATTCATCATAAGTTGGAAGACGGATATTCTTAATACTGGTTGCATACCGTTCCAAAAGGGCTTTACGACTCCGTACCTTTTCGTACTCCCAAACGAAAATTAAAGTCTCAATTGCTTCACGTTGAGAATGGTGATATTGAAATGACCGACCATTTATTTGTTTGTGATCTGTTTCAAACCAATAATTAAGTAACCGTCGGGTAGTCTCCGTTGTTCCCTTATAACCCCCTGCCCGCCAAGCCTTTACGGCATCCCTCAATGCAGGTACACAGGGAGCAGTTTTTAGCTTTGCTGTCACATCTAATAAATCAGGTTGGTTTCTAGGGACTTTTTTACTTTTTCTTTTTGGCATTCAAAACCTTAATCTTTACAAGTTTCGTAGTGTCATTTCCAAGAATATCTATTACCTTCACTACAACTGAATATTCACCCGGTGCTTCGTATGAGTGAGCTGTGTTCAATTCCAGTTCCGGATTCTGTCGAGAACGATAACTTTGCCACTGGTTGTGGAAGGTATCGTTCTTGTAATCCCAATCCACAGCCCAATAATCAATCCACTGAGCCCAATGCCTAATGGCCTTTTGAACGTCCTCAGGAACGTATTCCGGAACAATAACAAAATCTTTAAGTCTTGCAGTTGCTTCAAGTTCATCTGATTTGATTTCAACGGCAAGAGAAGATAGTTCAAAAAATTTAATGTCTCCTTGGTCTACGGCCTTCTTATCAAGCACTTCCCGAGGAATAATTTTGAAATGGACTTCTACTCCGGATTCCGCAGCAATTTGTTTCGCTACCTCATTAACTTCCAAAGCAAAATCCCATCCTAAAATATCCACCGTAGCTTTTGCGGGGGAGTTTTTTCCTTTACCAACGGATTTCCAGGTTTCAGCAGCTATCGCTTTCACGTCCGCCAAAGTAATTGGGGCATCTACAACTCCAACATGTATCATGCGATCTTTCTTTGTCCCATGAAGCCAAGCAAAACCAGTTATTGGTTCTGCTTTATATAAATCCAAAATGAAACGTCGATAATTAAGTTCTTTTTCCACCTGTTTTTTGGGCTCGGAAAATTCTGCCGCTTGCCAAGCTTGACGTTCATATTTTCCTAGGTTTTGAAGAACAAAAGGCCTGATTCCTGATATAGAAAGTAATCTTTTTCTTGTTGTGTGAATCGCGAATCTTCCTAAATCGCACCCAATCCATTTCCTTTTTAATTTTTCGGCCGTTGCTAGGGTAGTTCCTGATCCACAAAAAAAATCCGCAACCAAATCTCCCTCATTAGAAGAAGCCTTAATAATACGCTCTAAAAGAGCCTCTGGTTTTTGGGTAGCGTAGGAAACACGTTCTGCGGCTTGAGAATTTACTGGAAGAACATCATCCCAAATAGATTGCAATGCAGGGCCCTTCATTTCATCCATATAACGCTTATACCGAGGATTACCCGTGGACGTGAAAACTATCCGTCCTTCTTTTAATAGTAAATCAATATTTTCCTGGGAGTATCTCCAATGGTTTCCCTTAGGGGGTGTAAGGATTTTATCCCCGAATTTTCTTGGAGGGCCAACACCTGATGCCGCTAATGAAGTAAGTTGAAATGCGCGACCATTTTCATCTTTTTGATTGTAATGAGACTTAATATAAGAATCCGTCAAGCCTGTATATTGTTGATTGAATTTATATTTATCTGTTTTCGAATAGAACAAAATTGTGTCATGAGTCGAACCATAACGTTTCGGATCATTATGAGGCAAAGATCTTTTCCAAATTATCTCATTTACGAAATTATCTTTACCGAATATTTCATCCATTATTATTTTTACATAATGTACAACGTGATAATCAAGGTGAACATAAATGCTCCCCGTATCACTTAAAAGATCATTCATTCCATAAAGAGATTCGCCAAACCATTTCACATAAGAATCAACCCCTTTGCCCCAAGTGTCTCGATATGCTTTCATTTCAATTAAATTAGGTTCTTTAATAAATTGAGTTTCCCCTTCTTCGTTTTCGTTGTCATCCGGAACAGTCGCCATAAACGAAAAATCAGCTCCAACGTTAAATGGCGGATCGATGTATATAAGATCAATTTTTCCTGAGAATTCACCCATCAACGAAGGTAGTACGTATTTTTTGTCTCCCCAAATCAGTCTGTTTTTCCAACCCGTATTTTGCCCACTTGAAAACATATCTAAAGATTGTTGGCGATCCTGAGTGCTTTCGTTGATTGTTTCAATTGTTTGAAAAGGAAGCGCAATTTTTACTGGTGAAACTTTCTTACCATCTTGGTATTTCCCATCCCAAATTAGTTCAGCCATTTATTCCCTTTTATAAATTATTTAAAAGAAACTGTTTAAGTAGTTTCCAACTTGTCGGATTTTAAACGGAAAAACATTCCTCCATGAAAACACCTGCTTATATTCGCCTTGAGGTAAATATCTATATATTTGAGGGGGGGTAAATCC
>DASZRK010000007.1 GCA_035549195.1 bacterium | reverse complement strand
GCGCGTGCTTTGCTTGAGTTACGAATCTGTAGTCAAGCAAGAGAGAGCATGTGGGGGATGCCTGGGCACACAGAGGCGAGGAAGGCCGTGGTAAGCTGCGATAAGCCAAGGGGAGCGGCACACACGCAATGATCCTTGGATGGCCGAATGGGGCAACCCGGCGGGCGCGAGCCCGTCATCCTGTCGCGAGGCAGGAAGCGAACCTGGGGAACTGAAACATCTCAGTACCCAGAGGAAGAGAAATCAACCGAGATGTCCGTAGTAGCGGCGAGCGAACCGGACCGAGCCCAAACCGTTCTCCTTGTGGGAGCGGGGTTGTAGGACCCACAGACGATTCCATCGAAGCCAGCGGAAGTCCCCTGGAATGGGGCGCCAGAGACGGTGACAGCCCGGTAGGCGACGGCGAGGCGGTGGGGTTAGTGGAGTTCCTGAGTAACGCCCGGTACGAGAGTCCGGGCGTGAAGCTGGGGGGACCACCCTCCAAGGCTAAAGACTCCTGTGTGACCGATAGTGGACGAGTACCGTGAGGGACAGGTGAAAAGCACCCCTGGGCGGGGAGTGAAAGAGAGCCTGAAACCACATGCTTACAAGCGGTCGGAGGCAGCCGGACCCTTCGGGGGCCGTGTCTGCTGACGGCGTGCCTTTTGCATTATGATCCGGCGAGTTGCTCCTCGCGTGCGTGGCTAAGCTGGTTGCCAGCGGAGCCGGAGCGAGAGCGAGTCCTGTCACGAGGGCGATGACAGTACGCGGGGGCAGACCCGAAGCCAGGGCGATCTACCCATGAGCAGGGTGAAGCTGAGGTAACACTTAGTGGAGGCCCGAACCGGTGTGGGTTGAAAACCGCTCGGATGACTTGTGGGTAGGGGTGAAAGGCCAATCAAGCCTGGAGATAGCTGGTTCTCTCCGAAATCTATTGAGGTAGAGCCTCAGGGCGTGGTCCGTGGGGGTAGAGCGACTGGATGGGCGCGGGGGCCAGAGCGGCCTACCAACCCCAACCAAACTCCGAATACCATCGGACTGGACCCTGGGAGGCAGTCGCTGAGCGATAATGTCCAGCGGCGAGAGGGAAAGAACCCAGAGCCACAGCTAAGGTCCCGAAGTGATCTCTGAGTATAGCGAAGGATGTGTTCGTGCCGTGACAACGAGGAGGTTGGCTTAGAAGCAGCCATTCCTTTAAAGAGTGCGTAATAGCTCACTCGTCCAGCGTGAATGCGCCGAGAATGGTCGGGATTAAGAGATCCACCGAAGCTTGGCCTGCTGCCGGAAGGCAGCGGGGTAGGAGAGCGTTCCGGGAACGACGAAGGGGCCGGGGAACCGTTGCCCTGGAGTGACCGGAAGTGAGGATGCCGGAATGAGTACGCGCAAACGCGGGTGAAAACCCCGCGCACCGTAAACCCAAGGGTTCCTGCGCCATGGCAATCAGCGCAGGGTGAGGCGGACCCTAAGGCGAGGCCCCAGAGGCGTAGCCGATGGACAGCCGGAGGACATTCCGGCCCCGCCGTCACGTGATGAAGCCATCCGGGACACAGGAACGAAGGACTGGCGGCCAGGTGGAGGGCCGTGTAAGGGGGTAGGCGCAAGCCGAGACCTGATGCCGAGGGCGCGTCGCAAGACAAGCCCGAGTGGTCTGGAGTCGACTGGCAAGAAAAGCGGATGGGGGAGCGTGGCGGTGTCCGTACCGGAAACCGACACAGGTGGGTGAGGCGAGTAGCCTCAGGTGCACGAGTGAAACGTGGTCAAGGAACTCGGCATAATGTTCCCGTAACTTCGGAAGAAGGGAAGCTTGGGGGGGTGACGTGCACAACGAAGCGCCCCCAAGTCGCAGCGAATCGGCCCAAGCGACTGTTTAGCAAAAACACAGGTGTGTGCCAAGCCGCACAAGGCGCCGTATACACACTGACGCCTGCCCGGTGCCGGAAGGTTAAGGGGAGAGGTTAGCCGCAAGGCGACGCCTTGAGCCGAAGCCCCGGTAAACGGCGGCCGTAACTATAACGGTCCTAAGGTAGCGAAATTCCTTGTCGGGTAAGTTCCGACCTGCACGAATGGCGTAACGACTTGGGCACTGTCTCGACCACGTGCTCGGCGAAATTGCAGTCTCGGTGAGGATTCCGAGTCCCCGCGACAGGACAAAAAGACCCCATGCACCTTTACTG
>DASZRK010000006.1 GCA_035549195.1 bacterium | reverse complement strand
TGGCCCTTGTATCGGCCCCAGGTCCGAAGGACCAAGGGCTACGCCCTTGCGGGATGGCTGACTTGAAGACTTCTCCGTGCTCTCTGTGCCCTCCGTGCGTCGCGAAGCGACCCGTGGTTCAAGTTGGGTCTCAGCCGTTCTCCGAGTTCTCCGTGTCTCCGTGGTGAAAGGCCTTAGCGTCTTGGCGGTGATGTTCAGAAGTACGTCTTCATGGCCGCCACCAGCTTTTTCGCCTGCTCCCGCGCCGCGTCGGTGAAGTCGCTCCCATTGGACGCATAAAGCACCTGCCGCGATACGTTCACCAGCAACCCGAAGCCGTCCTTCGACCGGCCTTCCTTCAGCACGCCTTCCAGGTCGCCGCCCTGGGCGCCCACACCCGGCACCAGGAAGACCGTGTCCGGCACCAGTTTCCGCAGGTCCGCCAGGGACCGCGCCTGGGTGGCGCCCACCACCAGGCCGACCTCGCCCCTCTTGCCCTTGCCCCACTCCACCGCGGTCTTGGCCACCTTTTCATAGAGCTTTTCCCCGCCTTCCAGGACCTGGGTCTGGAAATCGGCCGAGGAGGGGTTGGAGGTGAGACACAGCACGAAGGAACAGGTTCCCGGATGGTCGAGGAAGGGCTCCACCGAATCCTTCCCCATATAAGGGGAAAGGGTCAGGGCGTCGGCCTTGAGGAGGCCGTAGAAGGCCTTGGCATAGGCCTGGGACGTGTTGCCGATGTCGCCCCGCTTGGCGTCGGCCACGAAAAGGACGTCATGGGGCACCGACTGGCGCAGGAGCTCGAGGATCTCGAAACCCTGGACCCCCAGGGACTCGAAGAAGGCCAGGTTGGGCTTGTAGGCCACCGCCAGATCGCGGGTGGCGTCGATGATGGCCCGGCAGAAGCGGAGGGCGCCTTCCCCGTTCCTCGGCAGGTCCTTGGGCAGTTTTTCCAGGTCCACGTCGAGCCCCACGCAAAGACAGCCGTGGGTCCTCTGGATGGCGCTCTTCAGCCGCTGGGAAAAAGGGGTCATTCCGCCCAAAACCTTTCACATTTCGAAGGAATGTTCTTGGAAAAATTCATTGTAACCGAACGTTCCAGGGGCCGTCACCGTTATTTAACCGGCCGCTCCTACCTTGGGCCGACAACGAACGAAGGAGCGGACATGAACCCGACCACCCACTTATCCCTGTTCCAAGCCTGTGACTTCTGCCAGACCCAGGGCGTCCTCGGCCGGACCATCCTAGACCGCGACGGATGGTATTTCTGCGGACCTTGTGTCGAGGAGATCGATAAGGAATTGGAAAAAAGAAGGAACGAAAGGAAAGAAGGACAGGAGGAGCCTCAACCCGCCTGAACGGGCCGGCGCCGGAATTTTTTCACCACCAGCGCCTTCGGGGCTCACCAAGGCCACCAAGTTGCTCGAAGCAGAGTCCTCACCACGGAGCCTCGGAGGTACGGAGACAGCATCCGTCTTTCACCACCAAGCCGCTCGAAGTGGACGCTCAAGGCCATCCCTCCGGGGGTCGATCAGGGGCCAGGGGGAAGGCGGTCGCTTTCCCTCTGGCCCTTGTATCGGCCCCAGGTCCGAAGGACCAAGGGCTACGCCCTTGCGGGATGGCTGACTTGAAGACTTCTCCGTGCTCTCTGTGCCCTCCGTGGTGAACAGCCTTGGCCGTCCT
>DASZRK010000005.1 GCA_035549195.1 bacterium | reverse complement strand
CCCCCGGTCAGGTTGCCCACCACCGCCCCCGCCCGCAGGAACAAGGGGTCCGCCGCCTGCCATTGGAGTCCGGCCCGGGGGCGAAGCCCTTCATCGAAGCTCCATTCCAGGTCCGTTTCCGCCACCAGGGAATTCTGGGGCAGGGAGAGGGCGGCACCGATCCTGAACGTGGGCGGCAAGAAGGATTCGGTGTGGTTGTCGTAACCCAGGAAACTGGCCGGGTCCTGGACCATCAGCCCCAAGGTGACCCTCGGATCGACGCGGAACTGGAGGCCCAGGTCCTCCCCCAAGCCCAATCCCGAGAAGTCATTGAAGCTTTCGTTAAGGACCTTCAAGTTCCCGCCCAAGGACCACCGGGGATCCAATTTGAAGGCCAGCGAAACCAGGCACGCGATCTGGGTGTCCCCGAACAGTGCGTCCGGCTGGAGCGAAGGCCCGTTGCGCGCCTCGATATCCCCGCCGGCGCTGTAATAAAAGAAGGAAAGCCCGAAAAAGATCTCGTCCCGATATCCGTTGGAAAGGGCGATGTAGTTCAGTTGCTGTCCAAGGGAAAGAAGCGAGACCTGGTCCTCCACCTGGAAACCACGGGTCCCCGTCAGCCCCGCCGGGTTCCAGAACCCTTGGGAAACGTCGTTCCGGGCCGCCACGGCCGCCCCGCCCATGGCGTTCGCCACCCCGCCCGCCCCCAGTTGAAGGAATGCCGCGGGCCTCTCACCGCCCGTCTGGTCCGGCCACCCTAGGACCGGGACCAGCATCAGGAGCAAAAGGCCGGCCAGGAACCGGCTCACCGGGTCCCCCGGATCACGGCGATCTTGTTGCGGCCCGTGCTTCCCCCGGCGGTGACGAAATAGAAATAAACGCCCGTAACGACCAAATGTCCGGCTCCGTTCCTGCCATCCCAGGGGATATAGAAGGACTTGAACTGGGGACGGGAGGGACCTTGGTTCAGGTCCGCCGCCGCGAAGGACTTGCGAAGGACCAATTGTCCCGCCGTGTCATAGATGGACAGGTCCACCGGCATGGCGTGGTCGATCGCCAGGGTGATATTGGTGCTCCCATCGCTGTCCGTGTAGAAAGGATTGGGGCTGTTGAAGGTCTTGAGATAGGTCGTCACCTGCCCGGTCCCCGTGCCCGCGTTCAAGAGCGCCCGATAGACGTTCAGGCGGCCATAGCCCTTCCCCGCATCCCATCCCCGCCCCCCATTGAGGTCGTCGGTGTTGTTCACGATGGCCTGTTCCACCTGCCGGTGGTCCAGGGAAGGGTAGACGGACCGGATCAAGGCGGCGGCGCCGGAAACGAAAGGGGCCGAGGCCGAAGTACCGGCGGCCACCCCGAAATTACCGTCGGCGGCCAGGGGCTCGAACCCCCCTTCCTGGGAGGCGGCCGCCGAGAGCGGACAAAGGAATGAACTGAAGATCTTGGTGGCCGAGTCGTTCAAGGCGTCCCCGAGGAAGGCGGTCCCGGTCCCCCCGGGCGCCAGGAGGTCCAGGCTCGCTCCACCATTGGAATAGAACACCCGCTGGTCCGAGGGGTCGGAGGCGCCCACCGCCAGGACCGGCGGATAGGCCGCCGGAAAATCGACGCCGGCCATCCCGCTGGGCGAGGACTCGTTCCCCGAGGAGGCCACGAGCACGCAATCCTGGGCCAGGGCATAGTCCAAGGCCTCTTTTTCCAGGGGGTCCAGACCTCCCGCGGCGCTCGAACCCAGGGAATAATTGAGGACCCGGGCCCCGTGATCCACCGCGTAATAGGTCCCCGCCACCACCCCTTCGGTGGTGCCCGAGCCCGTGCAATCCAGGACCTTGATGGGCATCAGGACCGCTCCCGGCGCGACCCCCGCCACCCCGGTCGTGAATCCCCCTCCCGGGCAGGCCCCTTCGGCGTTGTTCCCGTTCCAATCCGCGCCGATGATGCCCGCCACGAAGGTCCCATGGCCGAAATCGTCCTGGGTGGTGGTGACCCCGGCCGACTCGGTGGCGGCGGCGCCACAGGAACAGGGAGCGGACTGCCCTCCCGTATCGCAGATGGCGTTATAACCGATCATGGGAACCTGGCGCAGGTCCGGATGGAGGCGGGAGATGCCCGAATCCAGCACCGCCACCGTCACCGAAGCGGTCCCCGAGGGGGGCGAACAGGAGGTCCAGCCGTTGAAGAGGGTCACCGCCTTGTCCATTTGGATCTTGAGGTAGGGCCAACTGGCCGCGGTGGTCAAACCCGCGTCATAAACGTCGGACGGGAGCGAAGGGCAGGAGCCCAAGGCGTAATAACGGTAATTGGGCTGGGCGTCCAAGACCCCGTCCATCCCCTTCAATCGGCTCACCGCATCCTCGACCGAGGAACCCGGGGCCAGTTCGACCTTTTGAAAGAAAGGGAAGAGGCGATGTTGCGGGGTCCCGACAGCCGCGAGGATGGCGGCCCTTTGGGCGTCGTTCACGCCTTCCTTGAACCGGACCAGGACCTCACCCGGCACGAAACGCTCCCGGCCCGCCAAACTCGGGACCTGGGCCCAGCCAAGATGGGCGCAACCCAGCAGGAAGAGGAAAGCGAGGGATCGCCTCATCGCCCGTCCCCGGCCCTTTTCAGGTCCACCAGTTCCAGGAGCCTTTCGGCCAGCCGGCTCTTGAGGTCCGGCCCCAGATGGACCGGTCGTACGCTTCCTTTTTTGAAGACCCAAAGCTCGTTTCGGTCGGACTCGAATCCTTGGGCCCCCTCGCCCACCCGATTGGCGACCAACAGGTCCGTGGGTTTGCGGGCCCATTTGGCCCGGGCTTGCCGACCGACGTCCCGCGTCTCCGCCGCGAAGCCCATCACCACCAGGCCCTTCCTCTTTTTCTTCAACACCTCACCGAGGATGTCCCGGTTGGGCACCAGCCGGACCGTCAGGACCCTGCCGGTCTTCTTGATCTTTTGGGCGGAGGCCTTCGCGGGGCGGAAATCGGCCACCGCCGCGGCCATGATCAGAAGGTCCGTCCGGGCAAGCCCTCCCAACACGGCCTTGGCCATCTCCCCGGCGGTCTTGACGGCCGTCACCTGGGCGCCCACCGGCGCCGGGATGGACACGGGACCGGTGATGAGGGTCACTTCAGCGCCACGGTTCAGGGCCGCTTGGGCCAGGGCATAGCCCATCTTTCCGCTGGAACGGTTGGTCAGGACCCGCACCGGGTCCAAGGCTTCTTGGGTCGGTCCGGCCGTCACCACCACCCGCTTCCCTTTCCAAAGTTCCCGGTTCCCCAGGAAGGACCCGACCTGATGGGCGATCTCGGCGGGTTCGGCGAAACGCCCGTCGCCCACTTCCCCGCAGGCCAGGTGCCCGCTTTCCGGCCCCAGGAACACCACGCCCCTCGCCCGGAGGGTCCGGACATTGGCTTGGACCGCCGGGTGGTTCCACATGCGGGCGTTCATGGCCGGGGCCACCCAGATCGGGCAAGGCGCGTAAAGGCAAAGGGTCGAAAGGAGGTCGTCCCCGATGCCGAAGGCGAGTTTCGCCAGGAGATCGGCAGAGGCCGGCGCGATGAGCACTAGGTCGGCGCCCTTGGCATATTCGATGTGGGGGACAAAGGTGAGCGGATGGGTCCCGGAAGGGGTGCCGACCGGAATGGGGTTGGAACCCTTGAAGAGGCTCGTCCAGACGGGGGAGCCGGAAGCCTGGCGCAGGGCCCGGACCGGCACCAGGTGGGAACCGGCCTGGGTCAGGACCACCCGCAGGCCGCAAAGGGGCCGCAGGAGCCGGGCCAGCTCCACGGCCTTATAGGCCGCGATGCTGCCGGTGACGCCGAGGAGGACCTTGGGTTGGGTGGGTCTTGGGATCATCGGACCTCGATCCCGGAGCGATCCGGGTCTCCCTGGCGGAAGGCCGGGAACCCGGGAGGATTATTCGTCGTCCTTTTTCTTCTTCTTGGAGGGGACCGGCTGGTTGGTGAAGGTGACCTTGCCGCTCATGAATTCGCTCAAGGCCTGTTGGACGACCTTTTCCGTATCCACGGTGAGGTTGTGCTTTTCCGCCCGTTCCAGGAGTTGACGCGCCCTTTTGGAGGCGGCCAGAACGGAGATGTACTTGTTGTCGGCGGATTCCAACGTCGGGGTCTTCTTATCGTCGCTCATGGCGGCTCCTTAAGGGTTTGAGGGAACGGGAATTATACTCAAAACCGTCCGAAATCGTAATTCCTTTGGGCGCGGGCCCCCTTTTTCCTAGGTTCCCGCCCCCGCGGCCTTCCGGGCCTCCCGGAGCACCCGGCGGACCTCCCGGACGGTCCGGGGCAGGCGGTCGTTGACGATAGGGTGCCCATATTCCCGCCCCTGCCGCATTTCCCACCTCGCGTCGGCCAACCGTACCTTCAGGTCCTTGGCGTCGTTGGTCCCCCGCCCGACCAGCCTTTCCCTCAGGACCCGAAGGGAAGGTGGGTACAGGAAGATCAGCACCGCGCCCGGCACCTTGCGCCGCAGGGTGTGCCCCCCCTGGACATCGATGACGAAAAGCACGTCCTTCCCCTGGCGCAATTGGCCTTCGACCCAGGCCCTGGGGGTCCCGTAAAGGTTGCGGTGGACCCGGGCCCATTCCAGGAACTCCCGCTTGGCGATCATCCGTTTGAAGCGGTCCACGGTCACGAAGAAATAATCCCGGCCGTTGCGTTCCCCGGGACGGGGCTTGCGCGTGGTGCAAGAGACCGAGCGGACCAGGTCCTTTTCCGCCCGGAGGAGCCTTTGGGCCACCGTGGTCTTCCCGCCTCCCGAGGGGGAGGAAAGGACCACCACGAGGCCACGCGCCGTTTTTCTTTTATTCTTCACGATCTTGGTCCCGGACGGAGATTTTGAACGCTTCGTTCTTGATTCTTGGTCGAAAGGGTTCCATTAAAAATTAAGAATTTAAAATTGAAAATCGATCATTCGATGTTCTGGATCTGTTCGCGGATCTGTTCCAGCAGTTCCTTCAGGCGGACAACACCCTGGGCCATCTTCGCGTCCGATGATTTGGAACCGGTGGTATTGGCCTCCCGGTTCATCTCCTGCACGAGGAAGTCCAGTTTCCGGCCCACGCTGTTCTTCTCCTTCAGGGTCTCCAGAAGGGCTTCCAGGTGGCTGTCCAGGCGGGTGAGCTCCTCGGCGATGTCATGCCGCTGGAGGATGACCCCCTCCTCGGTGGCGAGCCGGGACTGTTCCTGCAGGGGTTCGGGCAGGAACTCCCCGATCTTTTCGCGGAAGGCCTTGATCTTCTCCGCCATCAGGGCCTTGTGGCGCTGGCGTAATTGCTGGACCACGCCGGTGATCTCCCGGGCCCTCTCCGTCATGTCCTTGGCCAACCGCGTCCCCTCGGATTGGCGCATCTTCTCCAGGGCCCGCAAGGCCTCCTGGACGGCTTCCCCCACCGCCTTGCGTTGGTCCGATTCCAGGCGCTCCTCTTCCTCGATGACGAGCACATCCGGCAGCCGCAGGAGGGACTCGGGGGAAAGCTCCCCCTTCAGTTTGAAGCGGGAGGAAGCCTTCTTGACGGCCTTCAGGTATTCGGCCACCAACGCTTCGTTGATCGCGACCTTTTTTGCGCGGGCGGGCGAGAGGTCCTTGAGGAAAAGATCCACCTTGCCCCGGGTGACCGAGGCCAGGATCATCTCCCGGACCTCGGGCTCCAGGACCTGGAAGGCCCCGGGAAGTTTGACCGCCAGGTCGTGGTACTTGTGGTTGACCGTCTTCACCTCGGCCACCACATGGACCGTCTTGGCCCGCCCTTCGCCCCGACCGAAGCCCGTCATGCTGCGCATGGTCTTTCCTTTCGTTCCGCCCTTATCCGGCGGTGTCCTTCACTTTCTCTCGATGGAGGAGGTGATCTTCCAAGCGCCTTCCTTCTTCGACAGGCGGAAGCTCTTCTCGAATTTCTCGGTCTTGTCATCCTTCAGGTCATGCCGGGTGATGGTCCAGGACGCCGCCGCGTAGTCCCCGTTGATGACCAGGCCGTTGGAAACGGCCTTGATCTCGAAACTTTTCGGCTCCCCGGACACCAACTGCTGGTACCAGGCGTTCCACTTGGAGCGGTCCGGGAACAATTCGTCCAGGTACCCGTTCACCTTGACCAGGGAACGGCTTTCCAGGGCGGCCCGGAAGTCCTCGGTGAACTGGGCCAGTTCAAAGCGTTCGATGGAGATGCCACGGGGTCCGATGGGAGTGTACCAATGGATCTGGGTCAAGGCCCCCTGCATTTCCTTGAAGAGCTTCTTCCCAGCGTCCTTGGCTGCGTCGCTGGCCAGCATCATGCCATGGGCGCCGTACCAGAGGTCGTTCCGCTCCAGGGCCCATTCTTGCACGGCCCAATGGCGGTCATGGGTATCCGTCACCTGGAACGAGGCCGAGAACCAGCGCTCTCCTCCCGTGGTCTTCCAGTCCTCCACCTTCCCCTTCTTCTCGATCTTGAAAAGGTGGTCCTCCAGGTCCTGGGCGGCCATCTGGGCCCAGGCCTTCCCGGTCAATCGATCGTCCCCGGATCGGTCCTGAACGGTCAAACGCACCAGCAGGTCCCGGTGGGGATCGGTGATCCGGGCCACCTCGTCCACTTCCTGTTCGGCCGACAGGCGGATCCAGGACCATTTCGGGGGCAGGGGAATGCCGAACCCATATTCGGTCTGGATATATTGGCCGTCATAGACCCCGCTCTCGGCCGAAGGCGGCATGGGCAGGCCCTCTTCCATCGACCGGGACCCGGACTTGCAACCCCAAATGCCAAAACCGAGGGCCAGGACCAGCAGGAGCGCGCGCATAAGGAAGCGATGGTTCAAGGAACTTTCACCTTTTGCAGGATCTGGGCGATCACATCATCGGTGCGGACGTTCTGGGCCTCGGCTTCGTAGGTGAGGATGAGGCGGTGCCGCATCACATCCGCCGCCAGGGCCTTGACATCCTCCGGGGTGGCGTAACCCCGCCCCTGCAGGAAGGCGTGGGCCTTGGCCGCCACCGTCAGGCCGATGGAGGCCCGGGGGCTGGCCCCATATTCGATGAGAGGAGCGAGTTTTTCCAGCTGATAGTCCTTGGGCTTGCGGGTGGCCGAGACCAAATGAACGATATAGTCCTTCAGGTGCTCGCTGACGTGGATGTGGTCCACGATGGACTGGGCCTTGACGATGGACTGGGCGGAAAGGACCTCCTTGGTCTTGATCGCCGTCCCCACGGTCATGCGGTTGATGATCTCCTTCTCATGCTCGAACTCGGGATAGGTCACCTGCACCTTCATGAGGAACCGGTCCACCTGGGCCTCGGGCAGGGGATAGGTCCCCTCGTGTTCGATGGGATTCTGCGTCGCCATCACGAAGAAGGGCTCCTCAAGGGGAAAGGTGTCGGGACCGATGGTCACCTGGTGTTCCTGCATGGCCTCCAGCAGGGCCGATTGGACCTTCGCCGGGGCCCGGTTGATCTCGTCGGCCAGCACCAGGTTGGCGAAGATGGGACCCTTCTGGGTCTTGAAGTCCCCCTTGGCGGGCATGTAGATGCGGGTCCCCACCAGGTCCGCCGGCAGAAGGTCGGGCGTGAACTGGATGCGGCTGAAGCCGACCCCCAGGACGTCGGAGAGGGTCCGGATGGCCAGGGTCTTGGCCAGCCCCGGCAATCCTTCCAGGAGCAAGTGGCCCCGGCCCAAAAGTCCCAACAGGAGCCGGTCCAGAAGGTCTTCCTGGCCCACGATGACCTTGGAAACCTCCTCCCGGACCTTGGCGAATTGTTCGCTCAGCCTCTGCCCTTCCTGGGTCAATTCCTCGTTTTGCGAAGCCATGGACATTATCCTTTCACCGCGAAGAAGCGAAGATGCGAATGTAAAGCCCTCACCTTTTTGTGTAAACGACCCTCTTGATGCCGTTCTTCATCCACCGGACGTTGAAATTGAACAAAAAACCAAGACTGCGCCCTGTCACCTTCAGGTACGTCATCAATTGGGCGTCAAAAATGGGCAACAATGCCTCGACAGACTTGACCTCCACGATCACCTGGTCGGCCACCAACAGGTCCAACCGCAACTTCTCATCAAGAGGCTCGCCCAAGCAGTGGACCGTTACGTTCTTCTGACGCTCGAAGGAAAGGCCCCTTTTGGAAAGCTCCTTCACCAGACAGGATTCATAGATCGACTCCAAAAGCCCAGGCCCCATCGCATGGTGGACCTTGTAAGCGGAATCGACCACTTCTTTCCCGATCCGTTCCACTTCCTTCGGAAGGTCGGTTTTCAAAAAAGGCCTTACCGGCATCTTCGCCCCTTCGTTTCTTCGAGGTGAATCCTCAACCTGGAAGGTGTTCCTTGGGGGAGCTTCGGTTTTCATCCCCCCACCTTCGCCCCTTCGCTTCTTCGCGGTGAATCCTTAGCCTTTCGGGACTTTCGGAAGCAGGGCCGAGCAAAGGGCCCGCAGGTTGTCCCGGCCGGTCAGGTTCCCATCGGCATGCAGGACCCGGTCGCAGGTCTTGAGGAGCCTGTCCGCGGCCACCCGCTCATCGTCGGTCATTTTGACCTTGGCCAGGGCCCTCAGGACCTCTTCGGTGGTGAAATTCACGGCGGCGAAACCGAAGCGATATTGCAGGCATTCCCGGACCAGGGAGGAGAGCTCCGCGCAGAATTCCTTGGCCCCCAGGTCCTCATCGGCCAGCTTCTTCCAACGGTCCTTCAATTGGGCCGGCACGCCCATGGGCGGCGGAGCGGCGGCCTTCGGCTTGGACCTCAGGAGCCTCCAAAGGATCAAGCCGAGGATCAAGAGGGCGGCCAAGCCCCAGATGAGCGTGCGGATCAACCAATGGCTTTCCGGGATCAAGGGTTTCAGGTCGGTCAGGTCATCGGCCGACGGGGTCGGCGTGGGGGAAGCTTCGTTCTTCTTTCCGAAGAGGGAGAACCCGGTCTTGGGCACGATCGTGAGGGCCACCTGGTTGGACTTCAGTTCGATCTTCTTGCCGTGGCTGTCCTGGTAGATCAAGAGGGCCGGCCCCAGGGTCTCCACCCCTTCCCGGACGGCCGTGAGGGAGAATTGGGTCGTGGAGGTCACCACTTCCTTTCCCTGGTCGTAGCTGATATTGGTGAAGGAGCTGGTGAACCCGCCCATCTGGAGCTTCTCGGGCGTGGGGATGGAAGGGTTCCCCAGGGCCGCGCTTTCATTCCCGATATGCTTGAACTCGATGGAGACCTTGACGGACTTCCCCACTTCGACCTGGCGTTGGTCGACCAAGAGCCTCAAGCCCGCCGCGTCGGGCGTCGTCACCGTCCCCGCCCACCCGGCCAAGGGCAGAAGCAGGGCCATCACCATCCAGATCCTTGTCATTCCCACCGTAAAGTCCCCTTTCCAGAGCGGCCCACAAAATAGCAAAAAACCATCCCGAACCCTAGCCGTTACCAGTCCTCGGGAACGGCCTGGCCGTTCTTATCCGACTGTCCGAAAAAGCGCTTCATGAATTGCTGTTGGTCCTTGGGGAGGAAATTCCACATCCCCGACCGGTCCTTCTCGTCCTTCCGCGGGTTGGCGGAATAATAGCGCTGGGCCGCCTCTTCCTGCTGCTGCATCTGTTTCATGAGGTCCTTGACCTGTTGGTCGGACATCTTCAGGTCCTGCCGGGCCTGCTCGGCCCGCTTCTCTTCCGCCTGGCGTTGTTCCTGGCGGGCCTGTTCCTGGGACGCCCCACCGCCGGCCTTGTCCTTGGCATCCTTCGAGCGGAATTTGTCCTTGGCGTCGGGGTCCTTCACCTTCTTTTGAGCCGACGGGTCCTGCTTCTCGTTCTTGCGGTCGGGGGGTGGAGTGGCCATGTCGGGGGGGGGCGTCGGGGAATTTCCCTGCCCAGTCCCTTGCCCCGGCTTCCCCTGGCTCTTGTCCGACTTCGGGTCTTCGGACAATTTTTTCTTGAGGACCTCCAGGTTCTTTTGGGCGTCCTTGTCGGACGGATCCAGCCGCAGGGCCTGCTCGAAGGCTCCTATTCCGTCCCGGTAACGGTTTTGACGGGCATAGGCCAGTCCCAGGTCGAACCATCCTTCTTCCAGGTCTTTTTTGGACCGGATGGCGTTCTCGAACGCGCCACCCGCTTCATCGTATTTTTTCAGGTTGTAAAGCGACGATCCCAGGCCGATCTGGGCGCGGTAATCCCCGGGGTCTTTTTCGGTCCTTTGGCGGAAATAGGCCTCTGCGTCCTCGAAATCCTTTTGGTGATAGGCCTTGGCCCCTTGCGACTCCGCCAGGCCAAGCCCGGGGAGGAGAAGGACCAGCGCCAGGATCTTTCGTTGGTTCCCCATGGATATCCCTTTAGATCAGGAAGGAGGCGATCAGCGCGATGGCCGATCCCGCCCCCAGGGCCGGGGCGAATTCCTGCCGCCGCACCGCCCCCTTGCCCTTCATCTCGGTCTTTTGCAATTCGTCCAGGCGCCCTTGGATGGACCCCAGGGCCTCGGGCGTGTCCCCCTGCACGAAGACGCCCCCCGAGAGGTCGGCGATCTTGTGCAAGGTGGTCTCGTCCAGATGGCTGATATGGACCCGGCCCGCCTGGTCCTTCTTGAACTGGGTCTCGCCCCAGAACGAGGTCCCGTCGGGGATGGGCCGGCCCTGGGGCGTCCCGATGCCCACCGACACGATGGGGATGCCCCGCTCCTTGGCCTCCTGGCAGGGCGCCGTGACGTCGGAGGCCCCCTCGGTGGTCTCCCCATCGGTGATGAGGAGGATGGCCTTGCCCCTTTTGGACGTGTCATCCTTCGGAAAAGCGGCGAGCGCCGTGCGGATCCCTTCCCCGATATCGGTCCCGCCCCGGTCCACCGCGTCCGTGTCGGCCTTGGAAAGGACCAATTGGACGGCTTCCAGGTCCATGGTGAGCGGCACCTGCACCAGGGCTTCCCCGGCGAAGACCACGACCCCAGCCCGGTCCCCGTCCCGGTTCCCCAGCAGGTCCAGGACCGCCTTCTTGGCCGCCTCCAGGCGGTTGGGCGGGATGTCCTGGGTCAACATGCTCTTGGAGACATCCAACACCACCATGAAATCCACGCCGTTCAAATTGAGGTCCGTCGGGACAGGCTTGCCTTGGAAACGCACCGCTCCCAGGAAGGCCGCTCCCAACCCGCCGAGCACCAACAAGGACCGCAGGACCCGACGGACCCAGGCCATTCCCGGCGAAAGCACCAGGTTATGGGCCCCCAGGGTGGCCAGGTCGCGCCGGTCCCGCCAAAGGGTCCAAAGGGCCAAAAGGACCGCCCCCCCCACCAGGGGTGCCAGCCACCAGAACCAGGTCTCATTCGCGATATGCAATTTCCCCTCCCTTGGGGAACGGTCTTACGGCAATGTCCGAAGCAGGGTGGTTCCCAACAACAGTTCCAGCGCCAGCAAGGCGAAGGCCGACAAGAGGAAATAGGAGGCCAGTTCGTTGTATTCCCAATGGGAGGTCACCGTGACCTCCCGTTTTTCCAGTTGGGCGATCTCGTCCAGGACCCTTTGGAAGGCCCGGTTGTCGGTGGCCGCATAGGCCTTGCCGCCCGTGATGGAAGCGACCTGCTTGAGCAGGTTCATGTCGGCCGGTTCGCTCATGGCGATCTGGTTGGTCCGTCGGTCGATGACATAGCCCATGTGGCCGTCGGGATACTCGTAAAGGGCCGGGATGCTCTTGTTGGATCCCATGCCCACCGCGTAGACCCTGACCCCCTGGGTGGCGGCGATCTTGGCCGCGGCGATGGGGTCCACCGCCCCGCAGTTGTTGCTCCCGTCGGTCAGGAGCACGATGGCGCGGTTGGGGACCCCGTTGTCCTCATCCTCCGGGTCCTCCTTCGATCCCAGCCACTTGGAAAGGAGGGTCTCCTTGGGTTGGTCCGGACCACCCTTGGCGGGCGTCCCGTTCTTCAAGCGGTTCAGGCAGGAGACCAGGCTGTCCCCCATGGCCGTCCCGTCCCACTTGATGGAATGGGGCGCGGGCTCCACGTTGGCCAGCAGTTGTTTGACCACCTGCACGTCGGTGGTGAGGGGACATTGGGTGAAACTGAACCGGGCGAAGATGGTCAGGCCCATGCGGACCCCCTGGACCTTATCGAGGAAGTCGGCCAGGAACTGCTTGGCCGCGGTGATGCGGTTGGGCTTGAGGTCGGTGGTGATCATGGAACCGGACACGTCCAGGTCCACGAAAAGGTCGGTCACCGGGGCCTTCTCCTGCACCTTCTTCTGGCCCATTTGGGGGCGGGCCGCGCCCAGGAGGCAGAGGACCAGCGCCAGGAGCCTCAACAACCAGGGAAGAAGGTCGGGGGTGAGGAACCGTGGGGACAGGGCCACCAACCGGGGATTGCCCAGGGCCAGGGTCGAATGGCGGGAGCGCGACAGGAAGAAACCCAAGAGGAGCAGGAGGATCCCCAGGGGGATGCCCCAAAGCCAAACGGGATCGGCGAAACGGAAATGATCGGGCAGGTGGATCATCGGCGGGCCATCCGCTCGTGCCGCCTGCGGAAGAACCCGATCAAGGCGGGCACCACGTTCTGGCCGGCCACCAGGTCCAGCCGGTCGGCCCCCTGGTGGGTCCAGGCGCGCAGTTGGGCCTCCCGGAGGGCGTTGGCCTTCTCCACCGCGCGGTTGGGGCCGGCGGGCAGGTGGCCCACCCGGCCCGTCTCCGGGTCCCGGACGGTGAGCCGGGCGGGCAGGCGGAACCCTTTTTCGATCGGGTCCATCATGACCGCGGCCATCAGGTCATGCCGCCGGGCCAGCACCCCGGCCAGGTCCGCGGGCAAGGGATCGGTGAAATCCGACACCACCATCAGGGCGCTGCGGCGGCGGAGCACCTTGGTCAGCATCCGGAAGGCGGGCCGGTAATCGGTGCGTTTCCCCACGGGCCGGAACTGGATCAATTCCTTCAGGGCCCCCAGCACCGCCGACTTGCCCCGCTTGGGCGGGATATAGCGTTCGACCCGGTCGGTGAAGGCCATCAGGCCCACCCGGTCCTGATGTTGGACGGCGGCGAAGGCCAGCACCGCGCAAAGGCGAAGGGCCGTCTCCCGCTTGCTCATGGGCCCGGTCCCGTGCCAGAGGGAGGCGGACAGGTCCACCGCCAGGACGATCTGGAGTTCCCGCTCCTCCACGAAGGTCTTCACGAAGGGGCTGTTCAGCCGGGCGGTGACGTTCCAATCGATGGTGCGCACGTCGTCCTCGGGGGTGTATTCCCGCACCTGGTGGAACTCCAGGCCCCGTCCCCGGAAGGTGCTCTTATAGGAACCTTTCAGGAGGGTATCGACCGCGCCCCGGGTGACGATCTCGAGGCGGCGGACTTCGTTGAGGATGGCCAAAGGATCGTTGTTTTTCATCGTCTTTTGGACGCCTTCCGGGTTTCGTTTGTTATCGGTTTTCAGGAAAGGAACGGCCGGATTGTCCCACAATCGGGGGCCCAGCGGAAGGCAAGGTCAGCGGGATCCCTTGGCGGCCGGGAGCGGCCCGGCCCAGCGGAGGGCCAGATAGTGGAGGACGACAAAGAGGGCCCCGAAGCCCAGGGCCACGAAAAAGTTGATCTTGAGGGCCTTGAGCGAATCCAGCCCGTAATGGTCCTCGATGGGATTATAGATGTAGGTCCAGAAGACCCAGATGGCGGGACCGGTCAGGGCCCCGACCCCGGCCTGGGCCCAAATGGCCTTCCGGAAGGTCTTTTTGGCGCCGGATTGGAAGAAAGCCCCCGCGCCCAAGGCGGCCAAGGTCACCAGGATCGAAAGGACCAGGATGATCAGGTCCGCTTGGTCCTGGTTGATCAGCTCTTTCATCGGGGGACCTCGGTCAAGAAATCAGGAATTGAAGAAATTCGGGACGGCCCAGAGGAGGACCGAAAGGAACATCAGGAGGGTCCCCCCCAGCATGACCAAGGCCCAAAGGGTGTCCTCGGGTTTCGGGGCGGAGTCGGACTTCCAAAGGCCCAGGTTGAAAAGGACGTATCCCAGCACGATCCCCACGATCCAACCAGGCGCCATGAAAGACCTCCGAAAGGACTGGAACGACAGCCGTTTTCACATCATAGAAGGGGCCCAAGGAGGGTGTCAATCTTGGCCCCAAAAACAAGAAGCCTTCGGCACTGAAGTGCCGAAGGCTCCCGCAATTCAAAATCCAAAATTATGAATTCAAAATCGCCTTTTAGTAGTCCATCCCGCCGCCCATCCCGCCCATCCCGCCGCCCGGCATGGCCGGAGCTTCCTTCTTCTCGGGGATGTCGGTGATGAGGCTTTCGGTCATGAGCATGAGCCCGGCGACCGAGGCGGCGTTCTGCAGGGCCGAACGGACGACCTTGGCCGGGTCGATGACGCCGGTGGCGACCAGGTCCTCATAGACCCCGGTCTCGGCGTTGTAGCCCACGTTCTGCTTCTCGCCGATCACCTTGGCCACGACCACCGAACCCTCGCCGCCGGCGTTCGCCACGATCTGGCGAAGGGGTTCTTCCAGGGAACGGCGGACGATGTTCACGCCGATCTGTTCGTCGTGCTCCAGCTTGAGACCCTCCACGGACTTGATGGTACGGATAAGGGCCACGCCCCCGCCGGGGACGATCCCTTCCTCCACGGCCGCGCGGGTCGCGTGCAGGGCGTCGTCCACCCGGTCCTTCTTCTCCTTCATCTCGACCTCGGTGGCCGCGCCCACGTTGATGACCGCCACGCCGCCCACCAGCTTGGCCAGGCGTTCTTGGAGCTTCTCGCGATCGTAATCGCTGGTGGTCTCCTTGATCTGGTTCTTGATCACCTGCACCCGGGCGTCGATCTCCTTCTTATTGGCCTTGGCCTTGTCGATCAGGATGGTGGTGTTGTCCTTGTCGATCGTGACCTTCTTGGCCTGGCCCAGGTCCTCGAGCTTCACGTTCTCGAGCTTCAAACCCAGGTCCTCGGTGATGGACTTGCCGCCGGTCAGGATGGCGATGTCCTCCAGCATGGCCTTGCGGCGGTCGCCGAAACCGGGGGCCTTCACGGCCGCGCACACGAAGGTACCGCGGATCTTGTTCACCACCAGGGTGGCCAGGGCCTCGCCCTCGACCTCCTCGGCGATGATCAACAGGGGACGGCCCTTCTGGACGACCTTCTCCAGCACCGGCAAGAGGTCCTTCATGCTGGCGATCTTCTTCTCATGGATGAGGATGTAGGGATTGTCCAGGTCGCATTCCATACGGTCCGCGTTGGTCACGAAGTAGGGGGAAAGATAGCCTTGATCGAACTGCATCCCCTCCACCACATCCAGCGTGGTCTCGATGCCCTTGGCTTCCTCGACGGTGATGACCCCGTCCTTGCCGACCTTGTCCATGGCTTCGGCGATGATGTCGCCGATCTTCTTGTCGCCGTTGGCCGAGATGGTGGCCACCTGGGCGATCTCCTGCTTGCCCTTGGTGGGGGTGGAGAGCTTCTTGAGCTCGGCGATCACCACATCGACCGCCTTGTCGATGCCGCGCTTCAAGGCCGTCGGGTTGGCCCCGGCGGTCACGTTCTTGAGACCTTCCCGCACGATGGCCTGGGCCAGGACCGTCGCCGTCGTGGTGCCGTCGCCGGCCACGTCGGACGTCTTGGAGGCCACTTCCTTCACCATCTGGGCGCCCATGTTCTCGAAGGCGTCCTCCAGCTCGACTTCCTTGGCCACCGACACGCCGTCCTTGGTGATGTTGGGGGCGCCGAACTTCTTGTCCACGACCACGTTGCGGCCCTTGGGACCCAGGGTCACCTTGACCGCGTTCGCCAGCTTGTCCACGCCCTTTTGCAGGGCGCGGCGGGCTTCTTCGCCGTAAATGATCTGCTTAGCCATTTCTATTTCTCCTTCTTTAAAAAGATTTTCATGTTTTCATTCAGGATCCAGCTTGGGTCGGCCCAGCCTTTCTTCGCGTCTTCGCGGTGAAAGGTCTTGCCGCTGACGGCCGTTCTTTCAGCCTTCCACCACTCCGACCACGCCCTCTTCCTTGAGGACGATGTATTCCTTACCGTCGATCTTGAGCTCTTCCCCGCCGTACTTCTCGAAGAGCACCACATCGCCCACCTTGACGTCCAGGGGGATCACGTCGCCCTTATCGGTGACCCGGCCCTTGCCGACGGCCACGATCTTTCCCTTCTGCTGCTTTTCCCGGGCGGCGTCGGGGATGATGATGCCGCTCTTGGTCTTCTCTTCCTCTTCGACCCTCTCCACCAGGATGCGGTCGTGTAAAGGACGCAATTTCATGGAACAACCTCCGCAGATTTTATGGATGTTGGTTTTAGCAGTCCCGGAACGGGACTGCTAAGCGCGCGCTAATATAGGGACCGGTCCCCGACAGGGTCAAGGGACCCCCGTCACCGAAATGAACTTTTTACGCGGCGGGAACTATTCCTGGAAGGCCTGCTTGAAATGCTTGGACGGAAGGAATTTGGGCGCCTTTTTGGCGGGCACCTGGATGGATTCCCCGGTCTTGGGATTGCGGGCCAAGCGGGCCTTCTTCTCCTTCAACTTGAAGACACCGAGGCCCGTAATGTTGACCTTCTCGCCCGTTCGGATGGTCTCCACGATGATCTGGATGAGGACGTCGAAGGCGCGGTGGAGGTCGTTTTTCTTGAGGCCCGTTTTCTCAGCGATCTTGGCGACGAGATCGTCCTTGGTCATGGGCCCCTCCGGTCATCGAAAAGATAAACGATCTAGCAATTATCCTCCCAAACGGGAACGTGACAAGGGAAATTTTCCCGTCAAAGGGCCGCGAACATCTTGAGGAATTTCTCCCTCTCCTCCCCCTCCATGGGGAAGGGTTGGTAATGGGTCTTCTTGGGGGAAATAAGGATCGGATAGACCCGGTAGTCCAGCACCCCTTGGCGCGAGAGGTCCACCTGCAGGACCATGCTCTCGGGATGCCCTTCCCGGGTCGCGGCCCCGAACACGAAGTTGCCCATCCCGTAGAAGATCAAACCGTCCTTGTAGCGCTCCATCCGTTCGATGGAATGGGAATGCTCCCCCACCACCAGGTTCACGCCCGCGTCGATGAGGGCATGGGCGATCTTCACCCGTTCCGCCGAGGGGCGCTTGACCAGTCCCTGATGACGGAACTCCACGCCCCAATGGAAGTTCACGACCAGAAGGTCGCATTGGGCCCGGGCGGCCTTCACGTCCGAAAGGATGCCCGGAAGTTCCGCGTGGGCCGCGCCGGGATGTTTCGCCTTGGCCCAGACGCTCTTCGGGGGCACCAGGTCGTAGGAAAGGAACCCGACCTTGAGCCCGTTCCGTTCGACGAAGACCGGCCGGCGGGCGCTCTCATCGTCCGCCCCGGCGCCGACCGGTTCCATGCCGTCCTCCCGGATGGTCTGGATGCTCTGAAGAACGCCTTGGGGACCGCAATCCCGGATGTGGTTATTGGCCAATCCCACGACCGTGAAACCGGCGCGGGCCAATCCCTTCCCGAACTCCCGCGGGACGGAGAAATAGGATTTCTCATCCTTGTCGGAGAATTTCTGGGGCCCCCGGTCGGTCAAAGGCCCTTCGGCGTTGCAAAAGACGATGCCCTTGAGGAGGGGTTTCAGTTTTTGGAAAGGATAATCCAGGACCACGTCCGGGTCCTTGGGATCGGCGATCTTCTGGTAGATCTTCCGGATGGGCCAATGGTCGAGCAACACGTCCCCGCCCAGGGTCAAGGTCACTCCCGGGCCCGCGGCCGTCCCCGTCGACCGTTCCACGGTCGCGCATCCGGCCAAAAAGACCAGGACCGCCCCCAAGAGAAGCAGCTGTCGGATCCCCATTCCCATCCCTCCCCTAAAGGTGCCCATAGAAGATGTTCAGGTCCCGTCCATGGAACCGGTATTCCAGGATCGGCAGGTCGTCGGTATTCAGTTCGTCGGTCAACTTCGCCGTCCTCCGGGCCGCTTCCTTCTCGTCGAACAACAGGTCCTTATGGACATCGGCCGGGCCCCAGATCCCCGCCCGATGGGCGTCCTCCCGGGCCGTCGGGTCCGACAGGAGCCGCTTCAGGATGCGCTTGTCGTTGATGCGCACCAGGTCCATGGAGGCGACCAAATAATAGGTCCCATGATAGGCCCCGAACCCCATCAGGTGCGGGAAGACCGACATCAAGGTCTTCACGATCACGTAGCGGTCCGGGCCATAGGCATGGACCAGGAACAGGCCCCCGGGCGCCAGGTGGGCCCGGGCCAGTTCGAAGAATTCCTTCGTATAACAGGTGGCGCTCCCCGGCAGGTCCGAACCGGTGAGATTGGAGGCGATCACGTCATAGGGGGCCGGGGCATGCCGCAGGAAATAGCGCCCGTCCCCGGAGACCAGGTGGACCTTGGGTTGGTCCACCACGTCGCGGTTGGGGCCCTTGAAGAGCGGCGCGGCCTTCACCACCCCGTTGAAGATCTCCACGCAGTCCACCCGGTCCACGCAGGAATAGGCGGCGCAGGACCCGGGCGTCACCCCGAAACCCAACCCCACCACCAGTACCCGCTTCGGGTCGGGGTGGAGCAGCATGGGCAGGTGCCCCTGGAGCTTCTGCACCAGGGTCGCCCGGCTCCGGGGACCGATGGGGAAGGAAAGCATGGTGTCGTCCGCATAAAGGTATTGGCCCAGGGGACCGTCGTAGGCCGTCACCAGGGTCGAGGCGTCCTCATAGGCGAAGGTCCGGGTCATGTCCTTCCGGGGCCAGGGATAACGGTCCGAAGCCTTGGCCCGTCCGATGCCCGTCAGGACCAGGACCAACGGGACCAGGACGGAGACCCCCTTGCGCCAGGCCGGGGCCGCCTCCCACCGGGGGGCCAGGAGGCGGTGTCCCAGTAAAAGGGAAAGCGACGCCAGGACCGCCATGCCGTAATAGGTCCCGAAGGCGGGGATGACGAAGAACCCCGTGACCAGGGAGCCCAGGATGCAACCCAGGGTGTTCACCGAATAGGCCTTGCCCGTCACGCCCGGCAGTTCCCCCTCGCCCCGGTGCAGGTATTTGATGACCGAGGGAAAGATGGCCCCGAAGCAAAAGGCGGGCGCGACCAACAGCAGGAAGGCCTCCAGGAACCTCGCCCGGACATAATCCCAAGGGTCGGTGAATTCCCGGGCCGCTTCATAGAGCTTGATGCGTTCCAGGATCTCCGGGAAATAGAGCAGGGTCAGGAACCCGCACAACCCCACCACGACCTGGAAGAGGGAGAAGAGGACCAGTTCCCCGCCGAAGCGGTCGATGAACCATCCCACCGCCAGGCTTCCCAGGGCGATCCCCAGCAGGAAGGTGGTGATGAGCGCGGAGGAGGCATAGACCCGGTTCCCCAGGATGTAGCCCAGGAACCGGGAATAAAGGATCTCGTAGGAGAGGCTGGTGAAGCCCGAAAGACAGAAGGCGATCAGGAGGAACCGGGTGGTCGGATGGGAAAAGGCGCTGTCGATCTTTTGGGGCCCCCGCTTGGGCGCGTCCCCTTCCTTCCTGGAATATTCCCGGGCGAGCGCTCCCAGGGCCAGGGCCCCCAGGCCCACGGCCAGGTTGATCCCCACCGCCCAATAGGTGCTTCGGGCCATCCCATCGAGCCGCATGAGGAAGAAGCCGGTCACGAAGCAACCGCAGGCCGCGCCCAGGGTATTGAGGCCGTAGAGGAGGCCCAGGAAGGACCCGTCCTTCCGGTCCGCCTCCGGGAAGAACCTTGTCAGGAAAGGAAGGGTGGCCCCCATCAGGAAGGTCGAGGGGAAAAGCACGGCGAAGGAGAGCAGGAACCGCGTCAGCATCGGCCCCAGGTTCTCGTTGTTGAGGACCCCGATGGGGCCCAGGTCCTTCAGGACGTTCTGGAAGACCCAACGCACGCCCAGGCCGCAGAGCCCCACCCCGATCTCGAGCAGGGCATAGGTCAGGATGGGGCGCCGCGCGCCCAAAGCCAGCCGGGAGGCGGTCAAGCTCCCCATCGCGAGCCCGGCCATGTAGGCCGCCAGGACCACCGAAAGGGTATAGGTGGTGCTGCCGAGCAGGAAGGCGAAATCGCGGATCCAAAGGGTCTCGTAGATGAGGGCGGAAAAACCGGAGAAGAAGAAGAGGAAGGCCAGGAACGACCCGACGAGCCATTTCATAAGGGACCTTGGGAGAATAATGGAGGACAGCAGTATACAAAACCAGGTGTCATTGCGAGGGATGGCCTCCATTCGCGGGCCACTCCCCGCGACAACGACCCTTGTTTTTACCGGTAGATCTCGGGCCGGAAGAAGGTGCGGCGCTGGATGACCTGCTTGATCTTGGCCATTTTGGCGTTCGCCTCGCGTTCGCCCTCGGCGATGATCTCCTTGCCCTGTCCGAAGTCGAAAAGGTCGAACATCCGCATATCGGGTTCCAGGATGATATCGGCCTGCTCCCGCCACGCCGACTCGTCCTCCACGAAGAAATACCAGACCCGCATGAGGATCTGGAACACGTTGGAGGCGGGCGGGAAGATCTGGTGGTGCCCGAAAAGGTTCACCGCGATCACCACGTCCGCCCCCAGGCTCTTCAGGGCCTTGACCGGCACGTTCTCGGCCATGCCCCCGTCCACCAGTTGGCGGCCCTCCATCTCGACCGGGACATAGACCCCCGGGATGGAGCAGGAGGCCCGCACCGCCTTGTCGAGGGCCCCCTGGGTGAAGATGACCTCTTCCCCGGAGCAGATGTCGGTGGCCACCACCGCCAGGGGCTTCTTCAACTGCTCGAACTTCTCGACCTTGAGGTAATTGCGGATGTACTTCTCGATGGGACCCGAGGACACCAGGCCCTTGCGGGAAGGCCGGAAAGAGAAGAGCTCCCCCCAGTTGGTGTTGATGCCGATCTCCTCGATGCGGGACACGGAAAGGCCCGAGGCGTAGGCCGCGGCGATGATGGCGCCCGCGCTGGTGCCCGCCAGGCAGTCGATCTTGATCCCCGCCTTCTCGAGCGCCTTCAGGACGCCGATCTGGGCCACCCCATAGGCCACTCCCCCGCAGAGGGCCAACCCGACCTTGTACTGGCTCTCGGGGTTGACCCGACGCATCTCGTTGAGGGTCTGGAATTCCTTGGGTATCCGGATGCTTTTCGACTTCATTTTCCTAGGCAAGACCGACCTCTTTCACCACGGAGGCGCGGAGGGCACGGAGAAAGACTTTCCGATCCGGATCCCATCCTCTTGGCCTTCTCCGTGTTCTCCGTGTCTCCGTGGTTGAACGCCTTACTTGTCCGTGAACTTGGGCTGGCGCTTCTCGATGAAGGCCATGACCCCTTCCTTCAGGTCCGGCGACTCGCAACACTTGGCGAACATGTCCGACTCCAGCTTCATGCCCGCGTCCAGGCTTTCCGCTTCCCCGCCCAGGGTGAGGGCCTTCAGGGCCTGGGCCAGGGCCGTCGCCGGCTTCATGGCGATCTTCTTGGCCATTCCCTGCGCCACCCGGAGCACCTCGGCCTCGGGCACCACGTGGTTCACCAGCCCCGCCGCCTTGGCGTCGGGGGGCGCGATGTTGTCGCCGGTCAGGATCCATTCGGCGGCCTTGGCGCGCCCGGCGAGGCGGGTCATGCGCTGGGTACCGCCATAACCCGGGATGATCCCCAGGTTGATCTCCGGTTGTCCTAAGCGGGCCCGGTCGGAGCAGATACGGATATGGCAGGCCATGGCCATCTCCATCCCGCCGCCCAGGCAGACCCCGTTGATGGCGGCGATGACGGGTTTTTCCAGGCGCTCGATCTTCATGAAGACCGACTGGCCGAAGGCGGTGGCCTGTTTGCCCTGCTCCGGGGTGGTCAGTTGGGTGAATTCCTTGATATCGGCCCCGGCCACGAAGACCGGGCCCGCGCCTGTGATGATGACGACCTTCACGTCCTTATTGGCCTTCAGCTCGTCCAGGGTGGCCGCCAGCTCCTTCAACAGGGCGTTGGAAAGGGCGTTCACCGGCGGATTGGCGATGGTCAGCGTGGCTACCTTCGAATCGACCGCGACTTGAATGAACTGTCCCACAAGGCACCTCCCAAGATTTTCACCACGGAGACACGGAGTTCACGGAGGAAAAAATTCCATCTTTTTCAAAAGATCCTTCGCCGTCTCCGCGCTCTTCGTACCTCCGTGGTAAAAGTCGTCTCAATAATTAAAAAAGCCCTTTTTCGTCTTTTGGCCCAGGTAATTGGCCGCCACCATCCGCTTGAGGATGGGCGCGGGCCAGAAACGGGGGCCCAAGGTCTTCGAGAATTCCTGCAGTTTGGCCAGGACCACATCCACCCCGATCCCGTCGGCCAGGTGCAAGGGGCCGCCCTTGTCCTGGGGGAATCCCGTCCCGGCCAGCATGGCCAGGTCGATGTCCCCGGGCGAAGCCACGTTCTCCTCCAGGCAATAGGCCGCCTCATTGATCATCTGGAAGACCAGCCTTTCGGGCGAGAAGGGCGTCCCCTTCACCCCCGTCTTGGCCTGGATGCCGTCCACCAGGGGCTTCAGGTCGGCCTTCTTGGATTCGTCATAGACGTAGAAACCGATGCCGTTCTTGGTGCCCAGGCGCCCCGCCTTGTGCATCTCGCCCAGGATCTCGGCCGCCTTCATGCGGGGACCGAAGGAATCGTAAAGGATCTGGGAAACCTCCGCGCAAACGTCCAAACCCAGCATGTCCAAAAGGGCGAAGGGCCCCATGGGCATCCCAAAGGCCCGGAGGGACTTGTCCATCTCCTCGGCCGGGGCCGAACCCTCTTGCAGGGCGTAGGCGGCCTCGTTCAGATAAGGAAGAAGAAGGCGGTTCACCAGGAACCCCGCGCATTCCTTGACCCGCACCGGCATCTTGCGCAGGGATTCGGCGAAGGCCACCGTATCATCCACGGTCTCCGTGGAGGTTTGGAGGCCAGGAATGACCTCGACCAGTTTCATGACCGGGGCCGGGTTGAAGAAGTGGAGCCCAATGACCTTCTCGGAGCGCTTGACCGCCGAGGCGATCTGGCTGATGGAGAGGGCCGAGGTGTTGGTGGCCATGATGGCCGTCTCCGGCAGGACCTTCTCCAGGTCCTGGAAGACCTGTTGTTTGACCTTCATGCTTTCGAAGACCGCCTCGATCACCAGGTCGCAATCCTTGAAATCGTCATAGGAGGTGGTGCCGGTCACCAGGTTCATCTTCTGGTCCATCTCGGAGGAGGTCATCTTGCCCTTGTCCACCCGGCCCTGATAGACCTTGCGGACCATCTCGATCCCTTTCTTGACCCGCTCCTCATCGGTGTCCTTCAGCACCACCGGAAGCCCGGAAAAGGAGATGACCTGGGCGATCCCCGCCCCCATAGCTCCCGCCCCGACAACGCCCGCTTTGTAGATGAACAAGGTCGCCTCCTGATTTATCCGTCAGAACATCCCGTCTTGATTCACGGTCTCTTTCGGCACTTGTTGGCCAACGTCCCAAAGTTCGGCGATCTTTCCGTCCTTGAACCGGAACCAATGCACCACGCCCAGTTCCAACTCACCCGGCTTCAGGACGATATGGGAATGGGTCGCCACCATATCCCCTTCTTCCACCACACGTTGGATATCGAACTTCTTGTTCGGGAACATCCCCTCGTTCTCGATCATCCCCTTCTTCAGGGCCTCAAAACCAGCCGGGGTAAAAACATTATGGTGTTTACCCTTCATATCGACATACTTGGCATAAGCCTCATCGATCTTGCCCGCCACGACCATCTTGAGGAAACCGACCGCGGCGTCCTTGTTCCGACCCATGGCTATTTACGCTCGAGGACCATGGCACCGCCGATGCCGCCGCCGATGCACATCGAGATGACCCCCAGCGCCAAATTGCGCCGGGTCATTTCCTTCAAGGCCGTCAGGACCAGCCGGGCGCCCGTCATGCCCACCGGATGGCCGAGGGCGATGGCCCCCCCGTTCACGTTCAGGATCTCACGGTTCAGTTTCAGCACCCGGTCGTCGGCCAGCACCTGGGCCGCGAAGGCCTCGTTGATCTCGATGAGTTGCATATCCTTCAGGTCCAGCCCGCCCTTCTTGAGGGCCTTGGGGATGGCGTAGGCCGGCCCAATGCCCATGCGTTCCGGCTCCACTCCCGTGAAGGCGTAGGAACGGATATACCCGAGCGGCTTATAGCCTAGCGCGTCGGCCTTTTCCTTGGACATGACCAGCAGCACACAGGCCCCGTCGTTGATGCCGCAGGCGTTGCCCGGCGTGACCGAACCGCCCTCTTTAAAGATGGTGGGATAAGCCGCCAATTGCTGTTCATTGAGCCCGGCGTTGATGCCCTCGTCCTGGGAAACGGGTTCGGGCGTGACGGGTTTGCCCATGACCTTCTTGGGCACCATGACCGGAACGATCTCGTCCTTGAACTTGTTCTCGCGTTGGGCGCGGAAGGCCTTCTTGTGGCTCTGGACGGCGAATTCGTCCTGCTCCTTGCGGCTGATCTGGAACTCGGCAGCCAGCACCTCGGCGGTCTGTCCCATGATGAGATGGCAGACCGGGTCGGTCAGGCCCTCCATCAAACTGTCGACCATCTTGGAATCCCGCATGCGCTTCCCGAACCGCAGGTCCCGGCTCACATAGGGGGCCTGGCTCATGGATTCGGTCCCGCCCGCCAAATGGACGTCCGCGTCCCCGCATTGGATGTTCTGGTAGGCGTTCACCAGGGCCTGCATGCCCGAGGAGCAGTTGCGCTGGACGGTGTAGCCCGTCACTTCCTTCGGGAGCCCGGCCAAAAGGGCGGCCACCCGGCCCACGTTGGGGGCGTCGGAGAACTGGCCCACGCAACCCAGGATGACCTCCTCCACCTCGGAGGGCTTCAGGTTGTTGCGCTTCACGATCTCTTTCATGACGGTGGCGGCCATGTCCTGGGCCGTCACGTCCTTCAAGGCCCCGCCCAGCACGCCCATGGGCGTCCTCGCCCCGTCCACGATGACCACTTCTTTCATAAGAACCTCCAAACCGTTTTAACCACAGAGGGCACAGAGAGCACAGAGAGAATCAAAAGCCATCTTTGAGTCGATCAAACCCGCATTCGACCAAGATTCATTTCCAAAGTTTACGGTTTTCTCCGTGACCTCCGTGCCCTCTGTGGTTCAAGATTTCTTCAGCTTCGCCTTTTCTTCCTCCACCAGCAATCGCCGCAGCATCTTCCCCACCATGTTCTTGGGCAGCGCATCCCGGAATTCGACCTCTTTGGGCACCTTGAACTTGGCCATCTGTTCCTTGCAGAACCCGATGATCTCCTCGGGCGTCGCCTTTTCCCCGGGTTTCAGGACGATATAGGCCTTCACCTTATCGACCAGCTTCTCGTCAGGGATGCCCGCCACCACGCAATCGAGCACCTTGGGGTTCTTGAAGAGCACTTCCTCCACGTCCCTCGGATAGACGTTCTCGCCCCCCACCTTGATCATGTCCTTCTTGCGGTCCACGATGGCAAAGAAGCCTTCGGCGTCCATGTAGCCGATGTCCCCGGTGTAAAGCCAGCCGTTCTTGAGGACCATGGCCGTTTCTTCCGGGTGGTTCCAGTAGCCCTGCATGACCTGGGGCCCCTGGATCGCCAATTCCCCGATGTCCCCGGGCTTGGCCACGTCCTCGCCTGTCTCCAGGTCCACGATCTTGGCGGTCGTCCCCACGAAGGGAAGGCCGATCATCCCCAATTTGCGCTTGCCGTAGACCGGATTGCAATGGGTCACCGGCGAGGCCTCGGTCAAGCCGTAACCTTCCACCAGCTTGCCGCCGGTCAGTTCCTCGAACTTCTTCTGCACCTCCACGTGGAGCGGCCCGGCCCCCGAAATGCAGGCCTTGATGCTGTGGACCTTGTACTTGGGGGTATCGGGATGGTTGTTGATGGCCACGTAGATGGCCTGGACGCCCGGGAAGAGCGAGGGCTGGTAACGGTCGATGAGCTTCAGGACCTGCAGGGTCTCGAACTTGGGGACCAGCACCATGGAAGCGCCCGTGATGACCGCCCAGTTCATGCCGACCGTCATGCCGTAGCAATGGAAGATGGGGATGGCCACCATGAAGACTTCCTGGCCGTCCTCCAGCTTCGGCAGCCAGGCCCGGCACTGGTAGGCGTTGGCCACCAGGTTCCGATGGGTCAGGATGACGCCCTTGGCGACCCCCGTGGTGCCGCCCGTGTATTGGAGGAGGGCCGTGTCATCCATGTTCATGGAGACCCTCACCGGGGTCTCGGAAGCCTTCCCCAGTTCCTTCACGAAGGAAGCGAAAAGGGGCTCGGTCGGCCAATCGACCCAGGTCTTTTCCTTCTTCGCCTTGAGGGGATAGAGCCACTTGAGCGGAAAGGGAAAGTAATCGTTCACGCGGGTGACCCAGACCTTCTTGAGCCCGCATTCATTCGCCACCTGGCGCAAGATCGGCACGAAACGGTCCAGGGAGACCACCCACTTGGCCCCCGAATCCTTCAATTGATGCGCGGTCTCGGAGGCGGAATAGAGGGGGTTCAACTGGGTCAGGATGGCCCCGGCGCGCAGGGCCCCGAAGAAGGCGATGACGCAAGGGGGACAATTGGGCAGGTAGAGGGCCACCCGGTCGCCGGGCTGGACGCCTTCTTTTATAAGAAGGTTGGCGAAGCGGTCCACCAGGCGGTCCAGTTCGGCGTAGTCCATGCGGGAACCGAAGAAGTGGATGGCGGGGTTCTGGGGGAAACGGCCGACGATGTCCCGGAGCAGTTCCGGCAGGGGTTTTTCGGGGTATTCGAGGGTCTTGGGGACCCCTTCGTCATAGGACGTCAGCCAAGGCTTTTGATCCATGAGGGACCCCGGTGCGCGTTGTGGCTGGCTACACCTCAAGTTTATTCCCCGTGGAAAACAGTGTCAAATGAACCCGATCACCCCATCGAACCTTTGACCTCGGTCCTTGACGCGGGATAATAGAAGCACTCCACCCGACAGGCCATCCTTGAACCCGATCATCCTCCAATGCCTCGCCCACGAACTGCAGGACAAGCTCGTCGGCTCCAAACTCTCCCACATCGCCCAATCCTCGGACGAGCTGGTGGACCTTTCCTTCTACCATCCGGACCGCCCCGTCCACCGCCTGACCCTGGCCATCCTGCCCCAAAAACCCCTGGTCTTCCTCAACCGCCAAAAGGCCGGCGCCCTGCCCAAACCACCGAACTTCTGCCGGTCCTTGCGCAAGAACCTGGAATTCGCCCAGCTGACCGGCGTCGAGAACACCCCGGGGGAAAGGATCCTGTCCCTCACCTTCAAGACCCCCGACGGCCCCTTCCGCCTGGTCTTCGAAGGCATCCCCAAATACCCCAATCTCATCCTGGTCGGCCCGGACGGGGCCATCGTCAGCGCCCTTCGTTATAAGAACGACGTGGAACGGCTCGTCATGCCCCAGACCCTTTACCATCCCCCGCCCCTGGGCCCTTCCCCCAAGCCGAACCTTTGGGAAATCCCCGGGGAACAGCTCCAGGTCCGGTGGGAACAAGCGGGCCGTCCGGCCCCTGGCCTCTGGCTCAAGGAGAACTTCCGCGGGAACGAGGCCGACCTGAACCGCTTCCTGGAGTCGGAGGGGCTTTCCGCTTGGGACAACCTCAAGGCCCGGATCCTCGGGAAAGGGCTGGCCGAATTCCGGGTCCGATCAGGGCCCCCTCCCCAGTTATCCCTGCTCGAGGCTCCCCCAGCCCCCCAAGGGGACCTGGAATCCTTCCCCACCCCCAGTGAGGCCTTGGAGCGGCTCTTCATCCTGGAGAAGGAGCATTTCCTCAAGGTCGCGGGGAAGGCCCAGTTGGAAGCGGAGGTGGCGAAGGCCATCAAGCACGAGAAGCGCATCCTGGAAAAACTCAAAAAGGACCGCGCCGAGGCCCAGCGGTCCGATCAATATCAATGGTGGGGGGAGCTCCTCATGGCCAGCCTGCACAAGGTCAAGCTCCACCAGACGGAAGCCCTGTTGGAGGATGTGGTCCGGGGCGGGCCCGATCCGGTGACCATCCCCTTGGACCCCGGGATCACCCCGCTCCATAACGCCCAGCGTTTCTTCAAGAAGGCCCAGAAGGGCTCCCGGGGACTGGCCCTGGTGGACCAGCGGGAAAAGGAGATCAAGGAAAGGCTGGAACAGCTCAAGGCCGCCCAACGGAGCCTTCCCGCCCTGAACGCGCCCGAGGAGATCCGCAAGGCCAAGGACGATCTCTTTCCCCGGAAGCAGGCCCCTTCGTCCAAGCCCCCCAAACCCAAGGAAGAGAAGGTCCCCACGCCCCACCTCTTCCGTCAGAGGATCGGGAAGGATTTCGAGCTTTGCGCCGGCACCAATTCGGCCGCCAACGAATACGTGACCTTCCAGTTGGCCCAACCCGAGGACCTTTGGTTCCACGCCCGGGACCTGCCCGGGGCCCATGTGGTGTTGCGAAAATTGCGGCGGGGCGCCGAGGTCACCCCCGAACTTCTGCTCCAGGCCGCCAAACTCGCGGCCGCCCG
Source organism: bacterium (assembly GCA_035549195.1). NCBI lineage: Bacteria > bacterium. Next base: position 1,567 of record DASZRK010000005.1, on the reverse strand, counting down.
AAGCAAGGGGAAACCCGGGGCCAAGGTGACGGTCAGTTTCACCGAGAAGAAGAACGTGCGGAAGATCCCCGGCGCGCCGCCGGGGTTGGTCACCATGACGAAGGAAAAGAGCCTTTTGGTCGAAGTGGAAGAAGGGGCGGACTGACGGAAAGAACGGAAGGTTTTAGGGCGTGGGCGTTGCCGAAAGCCCATTGTCCGGGGAATTGGAAAAAGTTGGGCTAACGGGGGTTTTGAAGTCCCGGTCGGCGCAAGCCAGGGGCAGGGCCGCCATGCAGGCCACGAACAGGATCAAGACCAGTTTTTTCACGGAACCCCCCGGACCGACTTACCGAAGGATAAGGGCATTTCCTATGCCACCCAATTGGACGGTTTTTGTGGTTTTTTGCCGGCGTTCCAGGCGCCAAAAGCCGTTCGTCCGTTAGTTTTCCGTCGAATCCCTACGTTTTTTGACCGCTAGGCCTTCTTGCGGTGATCATCGATCCAATAGCCCCAAGCCACCATCAACAACTGGGAAAAGCCCGCCAGGGACAGGAGGTTCGTGTTGTTGGGCGGCGTCATGCGCAGGTCCACCACATACATGACCGCCAGGAACAGGACCAAGCCCCAAAAGGCGAGAACGCCCGTGCGGTCCTTGGCTTTCGTGGCCATGGTATAGAGCCAGACCCCGAGGGCCAGGAGCCCGAACTCGAGGATCAAGGTCCCCACCATCGAGTTCCAGATGAACAATCCCACCTTGGGGGCCGCCATGTTGGTGGAATCGGCGGGCCAGATCGGGAGGTCCGGACGGTGGACCAACAGGTCCAGGAACCAGTGGCTGGCCACCAGTCCGCCCAGGATGCAGGAGCCCCGTCCGTCCCGGGTGAAGACCAGGTAGACCAAGCCGACCAAGAGGGACCAGGCGATCGTCATGAAGAGACTGTGGCTCAGGGGGTAGTCATAGAAATCGAAGGGCACCATCCGGGTGATCCCCGGGGAGACCCGGACGTGCTCCAGGTCCATGAGCAGGAAAAGGGGCCAGAGCAGGTCCAGGAACAGGGCCCCGATCAGCAGGCTTCCCAGGGAGACCTTGGGGGCCCATTTTTTCGCCGCAAACCCGACCGCGTAATGCCCGAGGAACATACCGACCTCCTGATTTTGATCCCGCCCCTATTGGACCGCAAAGACGGCCCACCGGCAACATCCCCCGGCCTTTTCACCACCAAGCCGCCCGAAGCAGAGTCCTCACCACGGAGCCTCGGAGGGCACGGAGACAGCATCCGTCCTTCCACCACCAGCGCCTGTCGGCTCCACTCAGGTCACTAAGCCGCTCAAAGCAGAATCCTCACCACGGAGCCTCGGAGGTACGGAGACAGTATCCGTCTTTCACCACCAAGCCGATCGAACTGGACGTCCAAGGCCATCCCTCCGGGGGTCGATCAGGGGCCAAGGGGAAGGCGGTCGCTTTCCCTCTGGCCCTTGTATCGGCCCCAGGTCCGAAGGACCAAGGGCTACGCCCTTGCGGGATGGCTGACTTGAAGACTTCTCCGTGCTCTCTGTGCCCTCCGTGGTGAACAGCCTTGGCCGTCCT
>DASZRK010000004.1 GCA_035549195.1 bacterium | reverse complement strand
ATAGTTCGCCAAAAGTTGATACATGATTGTACATGTGGCGATTGGGGTGAGACGCAACCGAACCCTAAGATACCTCGTCTGCCCAGTCGAGGAATTAAATGTTCCCAAAGAAGTAGCGCTGGTAAGCGTAGTGGCCGCATTGAAAGCACCGCCACCACCCAAAACCCAATTGGTGCCATCGGCAGATGTGTCAACGACGATGGTTTGAGGAGTGGCCAAGGTGACGCCCTGATTCGCAAAAAAGAAAAACGTAAAAGTTTTTATATTTTTGGTCCACGGGCCAATGGTTGGTCCTTGCGACCCGGACAAGGAGTCCAGTGTTACTGGTGCGGCATAAAAACCATCGGGGGTAGGAGAACTGGTCGGCGTCCCGGTCGGAGAACCCGTGGGCGTCGGGGTGCAGGTGTTCCCGTCGTCACCGATACAGACTCCGATAGCGGCCAAGGAGCTTTTCCAGGCCTTCAGGTTGGGGTAGTCATAAACCCTGCCAATGCCAGGGGTCGAAGTCCCCGCCGGCGCGGCGTCCTTCCAATCATCGTAGGTCCCATCGGCGTTCGACAATTTCACCTTGTTCGACATAGGCGTCGGCGACAAGGTAACTGTTGGCGTCGGAGTAATAGTTGGCGTATTCGTCTTGGTGGGCGTAGAGGTGATGGTCGGCGTGGGCGACCCGGTCGGGGTGTTCTTGGGTGCCGGCGGGGTGACATAATAGACCGGGAAAGCCACCGGGGTACAGGTCCCAGGCCCGCAGTTGGAAGGCGCCATCGCGGGTTGCACTTGCTGGGCCCAGGGGATCGGCGCCGAAATCTGGCCCATATTCAGGCCGACCACCACCGCACAGAATGAAGCGAACAGGAATCTTTTCATGACTGGCTCCTTTTAATTGATCCCGGTAAAAATCCCATGGTTGTAGTGCATCGTGACCCCCGCGCTGGCTGTCACCGATCCGTTGAAACCCGGCGTCAACTGGATGGACACGGTGGTCGCGGACAGTTCCAGGTTCTTGGCGCTATCCCCGACCGTGACATTGCCGCTGGCATCCGAACCTAAAATGTCCCCGTTCGCGTCCGAAAGGGTGATGGTGTGGGCGGATTGAACCGCGAAGTCACCCGTCCCCGCGGAGGTGCTGGTGGAAAGGTTCAGGTCCCCGCTGGAAAGCAGGTCCATCTCATCCGAATAAAGCTGAAGCTGGGTATTCCCGATCTCCAATTGAGCTATTTCGGAATTGAGCGCCAGGTAACTGGTCCCTGGCCACACGGCCTGATCCCCCGTGGCCACAAAGAACCCGGTCGGGTTCCAGAAAAGCGCGTTGCCGCCGTGGATCTCGTCGTAGGTGGAGGCCCCGAACAGAAGGGGAGAGGTCTTGAACTGGCCGAAGGAAAGGCCCAAGGTGTCGGCGTTGTTCCTATTGCCCAAATAAACGGCCATCTGCACGACCGTGGCGGTGGGGTAGGGCGTCATGGTGATGGTCGGCGTCAAGGTGACCGTCGGCGTGATCGTCTTGGTCGGGGTGAATTGATTGCCGCATCCGGGCGTCCAACTAGCGTTACAAGTAGGGGTGCTGGTCGGGGTAGCGGTCGCCGTCGGGGTCCGGGTCGGGGTGCCGGTGGGGGTCGGCGTGAAGGTCAAGACCGCGCTGGAAAATCGCAAGATGTTCGTCTGGTTGAAATGGTGGGCCTTGGGGTTATGGGCCCGGGTCACGGTCAGGCGCTTGTAGGAAACCCCCTGGATGGTCAC
>DASZRK010000003.1 GCA_035549195.1 bacterium | reverse complement strand
ATCTGCGTTGACGCTCTTTCAAGATGGGCGATATAATTTTTTCATCTTAAGGAGATCCATACCTTGAAACATTTCCAGACCGTTTTTTTACTTGTTCGGGGCCTTTTGGTCACCTGTTTTATCGTGGCGGCCCAGAACCTCTACGCCGGGGGGCCGGGCAGCACGGGGGCCGTTGAGTTGAAGATCCCGGTGGGGCCCCGTGCCATTGCCATGGGCCAGGCGTTTGTGGCGGTCGCGGACGACGCCAATGCCGTTTATTGGAACCCGGCGGGGTTGAACCAATTGGGGGGGACCCACATAACGGCCCAATACGACGTTTTCATCGAAACGGTCCGTTACCAATACTTGGCCATCGGAACGAAGTTGGGGAAGGACGCGGCCTTGGGGATCTCCGGGAAACTCCTTTCCACCGGCAGTGAGAATGAGATCGACTCGGGTGGGGTGCCTACGGGCAACACCTTCAGCGAAAGCTACATGGACATCGACCTGTCGGGGGCCTACCGGCTGAATTATTACCTCGATGTGGGTCTGACCGCCAAGTACATCAGCAAGAGCCTGGCCGGTGCCAGCGCTTCCTCCTTTGCCGCCGACCTGGGCATGCTTTATCGTACGCCCATTCCGCATTTAACGGCGGGGTTCAATATCCAGAACATCGGTCCTGGGATGAAGTTCGATCAGGTCGAGGATCCCCTTCCGCTGAACTTCAAGCTGGGGGTCGCTTACCGGATGTTCGACGATAATTTCACGCTCGCCTATGACACCAATATCCCCATCGATAACGCGGTGGCCGCCAGCCTGGGTGGTGAATATTGGTACAAAGATACCCTCGTGGGTCGTTTTGGCTACCAGTTCCAGGGTTCCATCGACCAGAACCAGGTTGGGATCGGTGGAAAAGCGGGTCTCTATCTAGGGGCCGGGATCAAGGTGGCCCTCTTCAACAATTACCTTGGCCTGGATTACGCTTGGACCGATGTCGGCTTCTTGGGCTCCAACCATCACTTCGCCCTCGATTTTTATTTCTGACCAATTCCCCGCATTGAGGACCACCGTCCATCTTGCCCGTAAAATAAGGGCTTTGTGGGTGATACCCGTTGCCTTCCGGGGGATTTCTCATATACTCGTTTTGCCCCAACGGGCCCGCTTTCCCGGATGGACGTTTTCCTAATTCATTCCTCCGTTCGAGGTTCTCATGAGCACTGAACAAGAAATATTCGACAAATGTGGCCGTAGTTACGATTCCAACGACGTGATCTTCCGGGAAGGGGACATGGGTAATGAGATGTTCATCATCCAATCCGGCAAGGTCAAGATCACGAAACAATTGAACGACGGGGCCGAGAAGACCCTGGTCATCCTCGGGCCCGGGGATTTTTTCGGCGAAATGGCCGTGATCGACAAGGATGTGCGTTCGGCCAATGCCATCGCGGCCGAGCCCTCGCGCCTCATCGCTTTGGACGAGGAAGTCTTCGAGATGCACATGCAGACCAATCCGAAGATCGTGAAGAAAATCTTGAAGAACCTCACGGCCCGGTTGCGGGACGCCAACCAGCAGATCGCGAACCTGATGATCAAGGATGCGAACCGGTTGGTGGCCAACACGATCCTCCTGGTGGTCCACAAACATGGGGAAGAAGGTTCGGAAGGGATCACCATGGACATTCCCTTCACGGTGACGGAACTTTCGAAAATGTGCGGATTGGACATCGCCAAGACCCAGGAGATCGTCCAAAAGCTCCTGAAGGCCAGGGTCATCCGTATGTCCGGCGATACCATCGTGGTGACAAGCCTGGACAGTCTTGAGAAATTCATCAAGTTCCTGGAAATGAAGGAGCAGTTCGGGGAATGAGCTTCGTCCCTCCGTGGCCCCGCCCTCGGGTGGGGCTTTTTTTTTGAGCCCCTTTGTGTGATGATGTCCTTTTCCAGCGGTCCATCACCCATCATCCCTACCGCCAACCCTTGAATCGGATTGCACCTTGATCCTGACCGAATTGACGGCCCCCATCCAAAGCGACCTGGACAAGGTCGAACGGACCATCGCCGAGACCCTCAAGACCGAGAATTTATTCATCCAACAGATGGTCGATTACTTGGCGCATTCCAATGGGAAAAGGATCCGCCCCGCCCTGGCCATTCTTTCCTCGAAGTATTGCGGGGAAGTTACGGATGCCACGATCGCCTTGGGTGCGGCCTTGGAAATGATCCATGTGGCCACCCTTATCCATGACGACATCATCGATAATTCGGAAACCCGACGGAAGCAAAAGACCCTCAATTTCAAGTGGGGCAATGAGGTCTCGGTGCTCATGGGGGACTATGTTTTCGCGGCTTCTTTTTACCTCATGGCCAAAAAACTCCCCAAGAACGTCATCAGCGCCCTGGCGGACACCACCAACATCATCTGCCGGGGGGAGATCTCGGAGACCTTCCACCGGTTCAACGCGGGCCTGACCCAGGACCAGTATTTCGAGGTGATCCGCGAAAAAACGGCCTCGCTCCTAGCGGCCAGTTGTCAGACGGGTGCCATGCTGTCCGGGGGCGACCGGCAGGAGACGGATTGCCTTCATCGCTTCGGACTGGGCATCGGCATGGCCTTCCAGGTCATCGACGACACCTTGGATTACACGGGCAAAGAAGCCAAACTGGGAAAACCCGTCATGAGCGACCTTCGCGAGGGGAAGCTGACGCTCCCGATTCTTTTGTGCATGGAATCCTGCAGCCCGGAAGAGCGGGAAAGGACGAAGGGGATCATCTTGGGCAAAGTAAAGGAAGAGGCCGACCTCGTTTTCATCCAATCCCTCGTTGACAAATATAAGGCCATTGAACGCTCCATTGCCCGGGCACGACAGTTCGTGGACGAGGCGAAGGGCGCTCTGGATGAATTGGGAACGGAAAGGTCCAAAGCGGAATTGATGCAGGTCGCCGATTTCTTGATCGACCGTGACTTTTAGATCGAAGGCGAAGCCGTGCCGAGAAGTTACACCTTGCAATTTAAAAAATGGAAGTGTATAGAATAGACGGTTTTCGCAGGCATCCCACCGAACGGAAGGGCGCATGCTCGAACAATACGGCTACGTTTTGGTCTTCCTCATCGCCGGTGTCTTCTTCATTCTCGGCGCCTTCGTCACCAATTGGCTCCTGGGTCCCAACGGCCTCCTGGGCCTACAATACAAATACCACCGCGAGACCCTGGTCGATACCTATGAGTGCGGCATGGAGACCTATGGGACCTCCTGGGTCCGGTTCAACGTCAGCTTTTACCTTTATGCCCTCCTTTTCGTCATCTTCGACATTGAAACCGTGTTCCTTTATCCCTGGGCGGTCTCTTTCCGGCAGCTCGGTCTTGCTGGTTTCGTGGAAATGATCATTTTCATCAGTATCCTGCTGGTGGGCCTGGCTTACGCGTGGAAGAAGGAGGCGTTGCGATGGGAGTAGGATTGAAAGGCCTTTCCAAGGGCGAGATCGAGATGATGGAGTCCGAAAGCAAGGTCCCGGGCCTCTGGACCCTGGACAAGGCGGTGGGTTTCATTTTCCGCTGGGCCCGCAAGAATTCCCTCTGGCCCTTGCAGTTCGGGACCGCCTGTTGCGCCATCGAGATGATGGCCACCGCCGCGGGGCGTTATGACATCTCCCGTTTTGGAGCCGAGGTTTTCCGGCCCTCCCCGCGTCAGGCGGACCTGATCATCGCCGCAGGCACCATCACCGAGAAAATGGGTTATGCCCTCAAGAAGCTCTACGAGCAGATGCCGAAACCCAGCTGGGTCATTGCCATGGGTAGTTGCACCATCGCCGGGGGCCCCTACTATTACGATTCTTATACGGTGGTGAAGGGGATCGATTCCTTCGTTCCGGTGGACGTCTATGTCCCTGGCTGTCCCCCACGTCCCGAGTCGTTGTTGCATGGCCTGATGGCCATCCAAAAGAAGATCGAGGACGAGCCGATCTTCCGCCGTCGCATCGAATAGAACGCATAAGACCAATTTCGGGACCTGAACCAATGAACCTCGAAGAGCTCAAAACCAAGATCGAAACGGATTTCAAGGACCAGGTCCAGTCCGTGGTCCTGTCCGCCCAAAAAGAGATCCTGATCACCGTCAAACCCGATCAGTACCTGACCCTTTGCAAGGCCCTGCGGGACCGCGCCGAGTACAAATTCCAGCACCTCTCGGACCTGACGGCCGTGGACTATAACAAAGAGAACAAGATCACGGTGGTCTGCCACCTTTGGTCCTACCATTTCGCCCATCAAGTCACGGTCAAGTTGGACTGCGACCGGTCCAATCCGAAGGCACCCACCCTTGTGCCAATATGGGAGAGCGCCAATTGGTTGGAAAGGGAAGTGTTCGATCTCTATGGGGTGGTCTTTGATGGCCATCCGGATTTGCGCCGAATCATGATGCCGGAAGACTACGTCAAGTATCCCTTACGGAAGGATTTCACGGATGACGGATTTATTGTTAAGCCAAATTAAGGGCTCGACCGAATCCTCCTTCGGGACGGACGAGTACGTCGTCAACATGGGCCCCCAGCATCCGGCCACCCATGGAGTGCTCCGTTTGGTGGTCAAACTGGATGGAGAGACCGTGAAGGAGACCATCCCGGTCTTGGGTTATCTTCACCGGTCGATCGAAAAGATCTGCGAGAACCGCACTTATTCCCAATGCATCACCTATACCGACCGGGTCGATTACGTCTCGGCCATGAGCGTTAACTTGGCCTTCGCGCTCGCCACCGAGCGCTTGATGGGTCTGGAGGCTCCTCCTCGCGCCCAATGGTTACGGATGATCTTCGTGGAGCTGCAACGTATCGCCAGCCACCTGCTTTGGATGGGTGCCTTCGCGGGGGACATCGGGGCCTTGACCCCCTTCCTTTACGGCCTGAGGGAACGGGAACGGATCCTGGATCTCTTCGAAATGACCTGTGGTCAGCGCTTGACCTACAACTACATCCGGATCGGCGGGGTCATGATCGACATCCTGCCCGAGTTCCCCGAGAAGTGCCGGGCCTTCCTTGACTACTTTGAGCCAAAGATCGCCGAATATGAGGGCTTGCTGACCTACAACCCCATTTTCCTGGAGCGCACGAAAGGCGTGGGGGTCATTTCCCCCGAACTGGGCATGAACGCTGGGATCTGTGGACCTTCTTTGCGGGGGTCGGGCGTCTCCTGCGACGTGCGGAAACAGCAACCTTACCTCTTTTATGACCAGGTGAAGTTCAAGGAGTGCCTGGAGATGGATGGGGATTGCTGGGCCCGTTATAAGGTCCGGATGAACGAACTTCGCGAATGCGTGTCGATCATACGGCAATGCCTGGATCGCCTGGAGCCGGGCCCCATCGAGACCAAATTGCCACCGGTCCTGAAGGCGCCCCCGGCCAGCGAGATCTATTCCCGTATCGAGTCCTCCCGCGGTGAAATGGGGATCTACCTGGTGGGTGACGGGACGCCCAAACCCTATAAGGCGAAGTTCCGCTGCGCCTCTTTCAGCAATACCTACATCCTGGACCAGTTGACCCGTGGCTGGAAAGTGGCCGACATCATGGCGGTGCTGGGAAGCCTCGATATGATCGTGCCCGAAGTGGACCGCTGAGTTCGAAAGGGAACTGAATGATCACCAGTGAGAAGATCGTCAACCTTGTGGCCGGGCTCCTGGCGCAACTTTATTCCGCGCTCGGTCTCCAAGGCATCGCGGGCATCCTGGACCGTGTGGTCTGTGCGGTCGTCATGTTCGCCCTGGTCTCGGGTTTCGTGACCTTCCTGGTCTGGATGGAACGCAAGGTCTCGGCCTGGATGCAAAGCCGGATCGGCCCCAACCGGGTCGGCCCCTTTGGGCTCCTGCAGACGATCGCCGACGCCATCAAGCTGACCACCAAGGAGGACGTCAAGCCGGCCAAGCGGGACAAGTTCCCCTATTTCATCGCCCCCATCCTGGCATTCGTCGCCACTTTCATGGGTCTCATCGTGGTGCCCTTCGACGATAAAGTGGTGGTGGCCGACCTCAATATCGGGGTCCTCTACATCATCGCCATCACCAGCTTTACCGTCATCGCGATCCTCTCGGCCGGCTGGAGCTCCAACAACAAGTATTCCCTTCTGGGCGGGTTCCGCTCGGCGGCCCAGATCGTCAGCTATGAGGTGCCTCTGGTCCTTTCGCTGGTCCCCATCATCATGATCACGGGGACCCTGAACTTCTCCAAGATCGTGGAATACCAGGCCCAGCCGGGGAATCATTGGTTCGTCTTCCTGCAACTGCCGGCCTTTTTGATCTTCGTCGCCGCCGCCACCGCGGAGGCGAACCGGGCCCCCTTCGACATTCCGGAGGCCGAGTCCGAACTGACCGGTGGCTTCCATACCGAGTATTCCGGCGTGAAATTCGCCATGTTCTTCCTGGGGGAATATATCGCCATCGTGGTCTCCACGGCCGTGGCCGCGACGGTTTTCCTGGGCGGGTGGTTGCCCGTTCACACCTACATCCCCTTCGTGGACCATCTGCTGGGGATGATCCCCGGCATTGTTTGGTTCGTCGGCAAGGTCCTGGCCTTGATCTACGTCATCATGGCCTTCCGCTGGACCTTCCCACGCTTACGGGTGGATCAATTGATGGATTTCGGTTGGAAAGTGCTGATCCCGATCGCGATCGTGAATATCCTGGTCACCGGCGGGATCGTGCTGGCCATGGGAGGGGGGAACTGACATGAGCGCCTTATACACCTATTTGAAAGCCATCGTCCTGGGATTGTGGAACCTCTTGGTGGGCCTTTCCATCACCTCGGGTTACGTCTTCAAGAAGAAGACCACCCAGCAATATCCCGAAGAGAAGCTTCCCTTGCCGGCCCGTAGCCGCAGCATGATCAAGCTCATTTATGACGGGGAAAAGGACCAGTTCAACTGCGTGGCTTGCATGATGTGCGCCAAGGCCTGTCCCAATAGTTGCATCAAGCTCGAAGGGGTCCGTGGTGCGGACGGGAAGAGGCGCATGACGACCTTCAAGCTCGATTTTTCCACCTGCATTTTCTGCGGTTACTGCGTGGAGGCCTGCGGGTTCGATGCCCTGACCTTCGTGTCCGAGGAATACGAGAACTCGGTCTATAAGCGGGGCGGGTTGCTCCAGGACGAACAGGCCATGAAGTGGGTCCGTCCGGCCCATTTGGCCCCCCAGACGGAAGAAACGGCGGCCCCCGCCGCCGCAGGAGCGAAAGCGTGACCCAGACCATTTTTTACATCCTATCGGCCGTCATCCTGGCGGGGGCCCTTTTGACCGTCACCCTCCGCAACCTTTATCACTGTGCCTTGGCCTTGGCCTTGACCATGTTCTGTATCGCGGGCGTCTATCTTTATTTGGGATGGGAGTTCTTGGCGGCGGTCCAGGTCCTTATCTATGTGGGTGCGGTGACGGTGCTCATCATCTTTGGCATCATGCTGACCCGGCGCGTCATGGATGAACACAATCCCGCCATGAACCGGCAGGTGGCCGGGGCCTTGCTGGTGGTGGCGGCCTTCGCCCTGATGCTTTACATGGCCATCCAATATTCCTCCTTCCAGTCGGCGGGGCTTCCCATGGTCACCGGAGCCTCTCCTTATGCCAATGACGTGGTCCTGCTGAGCGATGCCCTGCTCCAACGCCAGAATGGGTTCGCCTTCTCCTTCGAGTTCGTCTCGGTCCTCCTTCTTTCCGCCCTGGTGGGGGCGGTAGTCGTCGCGCGAAAGGACCCGGAATGACGATGACCAATATCCCGACCCTTCATTTCCTTTATCTGGCGGCCGGCCTTTTTTCGATCGGGCTCTTCGGGGTCCTGGTCCGCAAGAACGCCATCTCGGTCCTGATGGGCGTCGAACTGATGCTCAATGCGGTCAACATCAATTTCCTGGCTTTCGGCCGCTATTGGGGTCCGACGAGCCTGGGTGGTCCGGTCTTCACGGTCTTCGTCATCACCTTGGCGGCGGCGGAAGCCGCGGTGGCCCTGGCCATCATCATCGCCATCTACCGGCAGTTGAAGACCACTAATGTGGATGAGGCCGATCAGCTCCGGGGTTAAGCCCCGGCCCGTCGTTCGCCGATGCCGTTCCGTTCCAATTAACCGAAGAGGAAGAGAATGATCCAAATCGCCTGGCTGATCCCTGTAATGCCCGCCTTGGCTTACCTGGCCATTGTCCTTTTCACCAAACGTTCCAAGAACCTCTCGGCCGGCCTTTCGATCCTGGTCATGCTGGCCTGCCTGGGCCTCTCCATCGGCGTCCTCGGGCAGGTCTTGGGGTTGCCGGAGGCGGACCGGGTCGTTTCCATGAGCTGGAACTGGATCGATGTGGGGACCTGGCACGCCAACGTGGGCGTTTTGATCGACCCTTTGTCGGCGAACATGCTCCTCGTGGTGACCTTGGTGTCGTTGTTGGTGCAGATCTATTCGCTGGGTTACATGCACGAGGACGAACGCTTCGCGATCTACTACTCCTATTTGTCCCTTTTCACGGCCTCTATGCTGGTGCTGGTGGTCTCCAATAATTACCTCCAGATCTTCATCGGCTGGGAGTTGGTGGGTCTTTGCTCTTACCTCTTGATCGGCTTTTGGTATTTCAAGCCTGAGGCCGCCGAGGCTTGTAAGAAAGCCTTCGTGGTCAACCGGATCGGGGATATGGGCTTCCTCATGGGGGTGATCACCATCGGGATGCTGTTCCAGACCTTCGACTTCCAGGAGGTCCAGAAACTCGTTTCGGAGGGATTGGCCAACGGTTCCATCAACAGCGGTTATGTCATGGGCATCGCCATCCTGCTCTTCTGCGGGGCGGTAGGGAAGAGCGCCCAGTTCCCCTTGCACGTTTGGCTTCCGGACGCCATGGAAGGTCCTACCCCTGTTTCCGCCCTCATCCACGCCGCCACGATGGTCGCGGCCGGTGTTTACATGGTCGCCCGCACCTATACCCTTTTCTCCGCCGATCCGCGTTCGATGATGGTGGTGGCCTATATCGGCGGCTTTACGGCCTTTTTTGCGGCTTCCATCGCCATCGCCCAGGACGACATCAAACGCATCCTGGCCTATTCGACCCTTTCCCAGCTTGGTTACATGATCCTGGCCCTGGGGGTCGGGGGCTATACCTCCGGCATGTTCCACCTGACCACCCACGCCTGTTTCAAGGCCCTGCTCTTCCTGGGCGCCGGCAGCGTGATCCACGCGGTCCACAACCAGGACATCTGGAAGATGGGCGGCCTTTGGCGGAAGATGGCCATTACGGCCCCGACCTTCCTGATCGCCAACCTGGCGATATCGGGGATCCCGCCTTTCGCCGGGTTCTTTTCCAAGGACGCCATCCTGGACGCGGTCAAGGAAAGCACCATTCCGGGTCATGAACTCCTTTATGGGGTCGGCGTCTTCACGGCTTTCCTCACCGCCTTTTACATGTTCCGGCTCTTCTTCGTGGTCTTCCTGGGCGAGGCCCGGGACCACCATGCCCATGACCACGCCCATGAGTCGCCCCTTTCCATGACCTTCCCATTGCTGGTCCTGGCGGCCCTTTCTTGTTGCGTCGGCTGGTTGAATTGGCCGGGGGTGGACCTTTATTCCAAGTTCGTCCATTTCGGGGAAGCCCATTTGGAAGGCGCTCATGATTTCACGGAACTGCTGGGAGGGGCCTGGCTTTCCATCCTGGTGGCGTTGCTCGGTATCGGGCTCGCGGCCTGCTTTTACTGGTTCAGGATATTCTCGGCGGAGAAGGTGGCCCGACAATTCGAGCCCATCTACCTGTTGCTGAAGAACAAGTACTATTTCGACGAAATGTATGGTTGGTTCGTCCAAAAGGTCGTCTTCGGTTTCGCCTCCCTTTTCCACTGGTTCGACGAGGAAGTGGTGGATGACGGCATGGTGGACGGGTCCGGCTGGATCACCCGCCAGGCCGGGGCCATCCTCCGCCTGACCCAGACCGGCCAGGTCCAGAATTACGCCTTGGTGATCTTCGGTGGCATTGCCGCCATCTATCTTTTGATGAGCTTTTAACCCCGGAGGAGACCCGAATGCCCCAAGTTCTAGCCGCCATCCTGATCCCCTTCGTGGCGTCCCTGGCCCTGTTCCACGCCCCGGGGGCCGGGTTCAGTCTCTTGCCGCCCTTGACCGCTTTCATCCTGATCCCGAACATCGCCGCCCTCCTGGTCCTGGCCACGAAGGATAGCTGGGCCAAATGGATCAGCCTGGTCTGCGCTTCGCTCGAGCTTGGGGTCGCCCTGAACGTCTTCCACGGCTACCAGGTCTCCCAAGGCGGGTTCCAGATGGTGGAAGAGGTGTCTTGGCTGGCGAATTTCGGCATCAAGTACCTCCTGGGCGTGGACGGTATGAGCACCCTGATGGTCTTCCTGGTGGCCTGTGTCTATTTCGCCGGCTCGCTCATCTCCTGGAAGATCACTCTGCGGGTCAAGGAATACTTCGTTCTCTTTTCGCTCCTAGTGGGCGGGGTGGCGGGGGCCTATGAGAGCCTGGACCTGTTCTTCTTCTTCCTGTTCTACGAGTTCGCGGTGCTCCCCATGTACCTCCTGGTCGGCATCTGGGGAACGGGGCGCAAGGAATACGCCGCCATGAAACTGACCCTGATGCTCCTGGCAGGGTCCGCTTTCATGCTGGTCGGCTTCCTGGCCATGTACTTCACGTCGAACGTCCACACTTTCGATATCCGCATCCTGGGGGACCTCGCCCAGACCGGCTTCTCGAGCTCCTTCCAAAACTTTTGGTTCCCACTCCTGTTCCTGGGGTTCGGGGTCATCTCGGCCGTCTTCCCGTTCCACACTTGGTCCCCGGATGGTTACGGATCGGCGCCCACCGCGGCTTCCATGCTCCATGCCGGTGTGTTGAAAAGCTTGGGGGGCTATAGCGTCATCCGGGTGGCCCTTCCAGCCTTCCCCGAGGGGGCCAAGCACTGGATGCCCCTTTTGGTTCTCTTGACCCTGGTCAATATGCTTTACGCGGCCTTGGTGGCCTTGAAACAGAAGGACTTCAAGTATGTCATCGCCTATTCCTCGGTCTCCCATTGCGGGGCCATCCTTTTCGGGATCTGCACCATGCAACAGGCCGGGTTGAACGGCGCGGTCATCCAGACCCTGTCCCATGGGATCGTGGCGGCCATGACCTTCGCCCTGGTCGGGACGGTCTATGGAAAGGCCCATACCCGGGAATTATCCAAACTGGGGGGCTTGGGAGCCTGTATGCCCATTCTCAGCGGCCTTTTCGTGGCGGCGGCCATGGCCAATGTCGGGTTGCCGGGTTTGAGCGGTTTCGTGGGTGAGTTCCTGATCTTCCTGGGCGCCTACCGTAGCGGTTTCGCGGGAGGGTTCCCCATCTTCCAGATCCTTTTCCCGATCGCCATCCTGGCGATCGTGTTGACGGCGGTCTACTACCTTCGGCTGGTCCAAATGGTCTTTTACGGACCGGTCAAGGACCCGCACTATAAAGAAGAGGTCCAGGACGGGACCTTCATCGAGATCCTACCCATCGCCTTCCTTCTGATCGTTTCCCTGGCGGTCGGTCTTTATCCCAAACCCTTCGTGGATCTTTCCAACGCGGCCATGGGCCCCTTGGTCGACCACATCGGAGGCTTTAAGTGACCCTTCTTTCCTCGTTCCTTCCCGAACTTTTCCTGGTCGTTACCGCCTCCTTGATCCTTCTGGTCGACCTTTGGATGCCGAAGACCAAGGACCGGTTGGTCCTGGAGTTCCTAGCCGCCCTTGGCATCTTGGGCGCCTTGGCGAGCCTTCCTTGTTCCTTCAGCTATTGTTCCACCGGCGCCGTGCCGGCCTTCGGCGGGTTCCTGAGGACCGATGGTTTGGCGGTCTTCTTCAAGATGGTCATCCTCCTGGGGACCTTGCTCACGGTCTTGATCAGCCATCGCTTCTTCAAGGCCCAACCCACCCTCTATAAAACCGAATTCCTGGCCATCCTCCTTTTCTCGGCGGCAGGTGCCTCGGCGGTCGCTTCCGCCCAGGAACTCATCACCCTTT
>DASZRK010000001.1 GCA_035549195.1 bacterium | reverse complement strand
CGTCGCCGTGTTCGTGGCCGTTCGGGTCGCCGTCCGGGTGGCGGTATTCGTGGCCGTGTTCGTCGCGGTCGAAGTGGCCGTCGGCGTAGGCGAAGCCGAAGCGGTGAAGGACGGCGTAGCCGTCATCGAATCCGTCGCCGTGCCCGTGTGGGTGGGGGTGCGGGAAGACGTCGGCGTGGCCGTGTCGGTAGCCGTCGAGGTAGCGGTATGGGTCGCGGAGGCCGTTCCGGTATTCGTGGCGGTGGAGGTCGCGCTGTTCGTCGCCGTCGAGGTAGGTGAGGACGTCGAGGAAGCCGTAGCGGTGAAGGACGGCGTTGCCGTCACTGAATCCGTCGGAGTATGGGTGGCGGTGTTCGTGCCCGTACGGCTGGGCGTGGAAGTGGGCGTACTGGTGAAGATCGGCGTATGGGTGTAGGTGCTCGAGGGGGTGAAGGTGGCCGTTTTCGTGGCGGTATCCGTAGCGCTGTTCGTGGCCGTATCCGTGGGCGTCCGGGTGGCCGTGGCGGTGGCGGTATTCGTGGCCGTGTCCGTCGCCGTCGAGGTGGCGGTGTTCGTGGCGGTGGCCGTAGCGCTGTTCGTGGCCGTATCCGTGGGCGTCCGGGTGGCCGTGGCAGTGGCGGTATTCGTGGCCGTGTCCGTCGCCGTCGAGGTAGCGGTGTTCGTGGCGGTGGAAGTGGCCGTGTTCGTGGCGGTCGAAGTCGCCGTCGGGGTGTCCGTAGCGCTGTTCGTGGCCGTCGAGGTGGCGGTGGGCGTTGGGGAAGCCGTGGCGGTGAGGGAGGGCGTCGTGGTCGGGGTGTTCGTGGGTGTGTTCGTCGGTGTCGGAGCCTGGATCGTGAAGACCCCGCCGGCGACAGGGAAGCTTCCCGACAGGCTCGCGATGTCCCCCGTTTGGCTGCCATTGGCCGTCACATCGCCCGTCGCCTGGATCGAAGCCTGATAGCTTCCCGGGACCGCTCCGGCGGTGAAGTTGTAGGTGATGAAATAGCTGACCGCCCCGGACGCGGGGATGAATTCTCCCATTGGGAAATTGGCCACCCCATCGTCCCCCGAATAAGTCCGGACCGAACCCACCTGCGAGTCGGTCAGGGAATTGAAAACGCCGTCCCCGTTATCGCGCCAAAGCTTGAGCAACGCGATATTGGCCGTTCCATCGTTCCCTGTCCCGGTGGCCCAGATGTTGACCGCGGCCACCGTTGCCCCCTGGTTCCCCGTCGTTTCCGCGATCTTGAACTCAAGGACCGGCAGGTCGGTCTGGGGGGGCGCCACGGACCCACCCGAGGGGTTCCCGGACGCCGTGGAGAACTGGAGGGTAGGCGGTTGGGGGGTGGCTGTTTGGGTCGGGGTCGCCGTGGCCGTGTTCGTCGCTGTAGGGCTGGGCGTTGCGCTCGGCGTATGGCTGGGGGTCGAGCTGGGGGTATTGGTGATCGTGAAGGTGGCGGTCGAGGTCCCTGTGGAGGTGGGGGTGCCGGTGGGGGCCGCGTAATTATAGGGATGGCTGTCGATCTGGTAGACCAGCAGTTGGGAGGCGGCGTCCAGGTTCGCCGTCAAGGTCCCCTTGCTCGTGACGGTGGAGTTGATCGTGTAGACCCCGTAACCGGTATAGGTGGACCCGGGAATGGCGACGGGCGAGATACCGCTCCCGTTGTTCGTGAAGACCGAGGTGCTGCCCGGGTCCAGGACCTGGATGGATGAACTGACGTTGCCATTATTGGTCCAGGTCACGCCGGTCCCATCCGCCGCGTAGCTGAACCCTCCCGGGGCGGTCCCGTAGCCCACGGCGGTCCCCTGGGATGTGATGCTGGTGATGGTATAGGCCTGGCCCGGTGTGTAGGGGAAATTGACCAGGTTCGAGTACTTGGCGTAATCGACGCCGCCGATGTTCACGGTCGAATTGTAAGGAAGCGGGATCGACCCCCCCGAATAACTGAGGGTGACCGCGTCGGTGGTCTCCGCGGTGTTGTTCACGGTCTGCCAAATGCCCGCGTTGCTGGAACCGCCGCTTTGATAAACATAGCTGTTATAGAACCAGGAGATGGGCGGGGGCGAGGGCGAATACCAGACCTCACTGACCGGCGACCCGTTGGACCCGCCGACGGCCCACATCGTGTTGTTGAAGACCAGGCCGGTGTGGTAGGCCCGGGGCGTGAAGGCGTTGGACGTGGCTTGGTTCCAGTTCACCCCGTCCGGACTGGACCAGACGTCCGTGAGGTAAGTTCCCCCGTACCCGCCCAGGACCCACAATTGGTGGTTATAGACCAGGCTGGCATGGGCATAGCGGGCCGGGAAGGCGGCGTTGGCCGTGGCCTGGATCCAGTTGGCCCCGTCGGAACTGGACCAGACGTCGTTCAGGGCGGCCGTCCCGTTGAAACCGCCGGTCAGCCACATCCGGGGGCCGGTCCCGGCGTCGAAGACCGACACCGCGGGCGCGTTGCGCGCCGTCCAGGCCGCCGCCGCGGTCACCTGGGTCCAGTTGGCCCCGTCGCTGGAGCACCAGACGTCGTTCAGGTTGGAGCCGCCGGCCCCCCCGATCACCCAGATGCGGTTGTTGTAGACCACGCTGGCGTGGTAACCCCGGATCGTGAAGGGCGTCACCTGGGTGACCTGGTTCCAGGTGATCCCATTGGGGGAATTCCACACGTCGTTCAGGTAGCTCGAACCGTTGTAGCCGCCGATCACCCACATCTTCCCCTGGAACACAACGCTGGTCTGGTTGGAGCGGGCGGGGAAGGCGCAGTTGGCGTTGGCCAGGGTCCAGGCGAGCCCGTTGAGGGAATACCAGGTGTCGTTGGTCACCCCCCCGCTGGATTGACCGCCGATCACCCAGATGGCGGGCGACCCCAGGAAGGGGAACTCGACCGAGCTGTGCATGAAATGGGCGTTGAAGAAGGGCCCCGAGCTGTCCTGGCTCCAACTCGTCCCCACCCCCGGCTGGGGCGTGGGGGTGATGGTGGGGGTCAGGGTCGGGGTGGGGGTGGGCGAGGTGTTGAGCTGGAACCGGAAGTTCACGTCGTAACCGCTGGAGGACAGGAAACCCGTGTCCCCGGTGGAGGTGAATTGATAGTAGGAATTGGTCCCGTCGAAGCTGGAGTTCAGGACCGCCCCGATGGTCATGGCCGATAGGGTGATGAGCCAGCCGTTGCTCGATGAACCCGGGCTCCGGAAGGAGACCCGGTAATTGTCCGTGGGGAGCAGGATGACGGGGAAGGCGAGCTTGGTCTCGATCCAGGTCGAGGTGGTGGAATAGCCCGAAGGCTTGGCCAGCAGGCCCTGGTCCAGGGTGACCCCCTGGGTCAGGTCTTCCAGCCGGTAATAGAGGTTGTCCGCCGGTTGGGTGCCGTTCCAGGAGGCCCAGACCCCCACCTTGTCCACCTGGATCGGGGTGGGCGCGGTGACCCGGAACTGTTCGGCGACCGAATTGTCGTCGGTGGTCGGCAGGGTGCCGTTCCCGTTGATGTAGCCGACCCCATAGGTGTCGAAGGGCACCCCGTAGGTGTTCCCCAAAAGATCTCCCACCACGAAGAAGGGCGTCTTGTTGAGGGCGCTGATCCCCACCGTCCAGCCGCCGCCGCTGTCCGAGAGCACGTTCAGTTGGGGGTCCTGGAATTGATCGACCGGGACGTAGTTGTAGTGGATGTCCCCGTAACCAGGGGAGAAGAAGCTGGTCCCGGGGGTGAGCCCGATGGTGGACCACTGGATGACCAGGTGATAGACCGTCCCGTCCACCAGGGGCGCCGGCGGGATGGGGACGGTGTTGTTGGTGAAGTTGTTCCCCAGCCCGACATTGTTATAGGAGATCCAGGTCCCGTTCGGCTTGCCCGTCCCGTCGTCCTGCTGCAGGCCCACCGTATAGGTCACGGGGCTTCCCGTGGCCAACCCGGGGATATAGAGGGTCTTGACCGTCCGGGAACCCCGCAGGGTGAAGCGGTAGTCGAAGCGTTTGGCGGCGGAATTCAGCGGGAAGGCGGTCTGGACCGGCTGGCCCAAGCTCTGGTTGCCGAAGAAGGGATTGGACAAGGGGGTGGGGGTCGCCGTGGGGGCCGCGACCACGTTGAAGCGGAAGCCCATGTCCGACGCCGAAGGGCCCGTCCAAAAACCACCGCCAGAACCCGAATTGGTCAGGTAGGAATTGGCGGAATCGTAGCTCAAGGACGCGGGCGCGGAGGTCGTGGCCCCGCCCGGGAAAGAATAATAATTGGTGGCGTTGGCCCCGGGCGAGCTGAACCAAAGGCGGAAGGTATGGCCGTTCTGGAGGCGCAGGGTGCCGTTGAAGTTGCCCGTGACCCATGCGGCCGTCCCGGGGACCGAGGCCGCTTGGGCGAAGATCCCCTGGGAAAGGGTCACACCCATGGTCTGGTCCTCCAGCGTGAAGTAAAGGTTGTCCGCGGGGCTCCCGGTCTTGAAGGCCCAGACCCCCACCTGGCTGGTGTAGACATCCCCCGCGCTCACCTGGAAGACCTCGCCGGCGTAGTTGGCGGTCACGCCGCTCCCATAGGCATTGGGCAGGTTATAGGTATCCCAAGGGTCCCCGTAAACGGAGCCGTCCGTGAAACCCAGGATGAAGGCGGGGGATCCTCCGATGGTGGTCCAGGCGCCGCCGCTATAGCTCAGGGCGTTGAAATAGGGGTCCAAGGCCTGGGTGGCGGGGATGTATTGGAAGTTCGGCGTGGAATAACCGGGGGCGAAATAATCGGCGGCGTCGACGGTTCCCGTCAGGTAGTTGACCACGATGTGATAGATCTGGCCGGCGGTCAGGGTGAAGGGGGAACCAAAATTGAACTTGGGCTGGCCGGAATAATAACTGCCCGAGAAAGGCGTGTTGATCCCGATACCGGCTTGGGTGGCGCTGTGAAAGTGGTTGGCCGTGCCGTCGTCCTGATAGACGATGATCTGGTAGGTGGGGCTGGTCCCCACCAGGGAACCCGCGAACTGGACGCTTGAAAGGTTGCGGGTGGGGGAAGGCATGGTGAAACGGGCGTCGAAGGTGACGCCGGCGCTGGTGACGGGAAAGTTGCTCGCCGCGGAAACCATGGATTGGTTCCCGTAAAAGGTCTGGGCCTGGGCGGTCCCGGCCCCCAATAGGAATAGAAGGGACAGCGCGGCCCCCATAAGGACACGCTTGACCGGTTGACCCGAAATGGATTTGAGTGGTGTTGCTCGATACAAAAAGAACCCTTATTTGACCCGGAATAAGGCGAACGCCCTCAGGACGTTTAACGCTAATTCTACCATCATGTTCGGAAAGGGGGCGGACAGGTTTTCGACGGCTTGGCGGGGCGTGATTTATTCGGGTTTTAAAAGAAAAAGGCCCGGGGACCGGGCCTTCCGTCATTCAAAATTCAGAATTCTTAATTGTGAATTCTTGTTGATCAGTGCTGATAGCCGTCGAAGCGGGGCATCATCACGAACTTGCGCCAGTCGCCGCCGTGGGCGTGGACGGCGTACATGTCCTTGGCGTTGAACTTTTCCTTGGGGAACAGGAAGACCAGGGCGTTCACCTTCTCGCCCGAGGGGATCAGGGTCACTTCGCGGATCTCCCGCAAAAGGCGGCTGTTCTGGGGGTCTTCCTCGCGGAAGCCCTCCTGGGATTCGATGATCCGCATGACCTCGTCCATGGCGTCGAAGGTCATCACTTCGCCGTAGACCTTGGAGTTGGGGTCCTCTTCGACCACGATGGGCAGGCCCGTCGGGAGCTGGTAGAGCTTGCCGGGCATGGAGGCCTGGGACCAGGTTTTCACGTAAGGGGCGATCTTCACGTGTTTGACGGCGTCCTTCAAGAAGACGTCGTAAACGAACACGTAGGGGGTCGAGTAGTAGGACATGGATTCCTCCAGGTTCTTGCGGAATTCCTTCTTATATATAGCCTTGGCGAGGGGGTATCTTACTAAAAAGGGGCCCAAAATCAAACGAGGATAAGGCTCCCAGGCGGGTTGGGTTTAACGGATGACCGCTAATTTTCCCGAATGGATCTCATTCGCCGGGCCATTATCCATTTCCAAGTAGTACAGATAAAGACCGCTGGCCACGGTGCCGCCCTGGTCGTTCCGTAGGTCCCAATCCAATGAATTCTCCCCTTGGTTTCCCTGCGCCTGGATCTGACGAACGGTCTCCCCGGTGATGGCCAGGATGGTCAGATGAAGACGGGAAGTGTTTCCCAGATCCACCCGGAACCGGATGGGTTGACCGCCTCGGGAGACGCTGGGCGCTGCCAGGCAAGAACGGACCATTCCTTCTTCCCTGACGGGGGTTGGCGTTCCCGTCGCTCGATCGACCGGCGTCCCCGCGCCCGGATTCCCCAGCCGCACCAGGCTCGGATGCGCGCCCCCGTCACCGCAGCAGGGTTCGCCACCCGTATGGGCGTCCTGGGTGGAACTATTAGACCATTCCTGGAGCAGGACTCCGTTGTAATAAAGGGCGAAATGGCTGTCCTCCACCAGGCCCCCGGGGCAGGACGAGGTCTTGCTGTAATCATCGGCCCAATCGTCGTCCATGAAGGGGTTGTTCCGCCCGATCCCCAGGTCATAGCCGCCATCCCAATAACCGCCGTTGGGCGGGATGGACTGCGTATTGCCCTCGGCCGCGAAGATCGCCACCTGGTTGGCCTTGTGGGTCCCGTCCACCGTGCAGGGGGACGAAAGCCATCCCGCCGAGACGGAAAACCCGGTGTTGTTCACGTTCACGCACCCCGACCCGTTGGCGTTGCAGATCTGGCCCAACTGGACCCATTGTCCCATGTTGACCAATTGGGATTCATTCACCCACATCTTGACCGAGAGGTTCCCCAGGGTCACGGGGGAAGTGCCGTAGTTGGTGATCCTCGTGTGCAGACGCTCCTGCTGGCTGTCCCGCTGGAAACAACTGACTTGTAGGTCGAGCTTCGGGTTGGACAGGGTCCCCACACAGACCAAAAGCGGGGTCGGGGTCGCGGTGGGACTGTTGGTTCGGGTGGGGGTCGGCGTCTTGGTCCGGGTGAGGGTGGGCGTGGGGGTTTTAGTCTGCGTGGGAGTATCCGTAGGGGTCCCGGTCCGGCTGGCCGTGGGACTATAGGTAACCGTCAGCGTCGGCGAAGCCGTCGCGGTGCGGGTTGACGTCTGGCTGGCCGTATCCGTGGGGGTGGCGGTTGGTGTAGGCGAAGCGGTACGGGACGGCGTTGCCGTCATCGAATCCGTCGGCGAATCCGTCGGGGTCCATGTGGCCGTCCAAGTGGGGCTGTCGGAAGCCGTCGCGGTCGGTGTACCCGTGGCCGTCCAGGTGGGCGTATGCGTGGCGGTGAAAGAGGGCGTCCAAGTGTCCGTATCCGTCGGGGAATCCGTCGGTGTCTCCGTGGGGCTGTCCGTCGAACTGGAGGTGGCGGTTGGTGTAGGCGAAGCGGTACGGGACGGTGTCGCCGTCATCGAATCCGTCGCCGTGTCCGTAGGGGTATCCGAGGGGGTGGGGCTGGCCGTCCAAGTCGGGCTGTTCGTGGGCGAGGGACTTGGGGTCCCGGTGGGGGTAAAGGTCATGGACGTCGAGGCTGTCGGAGTGCCTCCCAGGGCCTGTCCGTTCGACATGCACGGCTGGAACCGGTAAACGGTGTTGGTGTCGCTATCCGCCTCGAACCAACCTCCATTCACCACAGCCAACCCTTCCGTATCGTTCGAATTTGGCACTTGTTCGATCCCTAAGATCGTTCCATCAAGGCCGAAAACGCCGATGTTACCGGCCCCATCGGAGACGTAGACCAAACCAGCGGTCTGGTCCACGGCAAGGAAATTGGCGTTGAACAGGCCGCCATTCACCGGCCATTGACGGATCAGACCGCCCTGGGAATTGAACACGAAAACGGCCGATAGGTTCGCGTCGCTTACATATAAATTTCCAGCCCCGTCAAGACCAACCCCAACGGGCCCGGAAAGGTCCCCGAAACCCACCTGCCCTAAATAGCCCCCTGAAAGATCAAAGATATCCACCCGGCGGTTCCCGTTGTCCGCAACATAAACCGGTCCATTCGCGCCGATGGTTATTCCGGCCGGGCCTTCCATCTGTCCTTGTCCGGACCCCGTCGTCCCAAAGGAGTAAGCGAACTGACCGCCGGGATTGAAGATATCGACCCTGTTCCGGCTGTTGTCGGTCACAAAAACTCTACCTTGCCCGTCCACCGCCACGCCGTATCCGTCGATGGGTCCTGCCGGGGTCCCACTTCCCCCCAATTGGGTCACGGGTTCACCCGCCGGATCGAAGACATCCACCCGCCCGTGGTCCGATTCCGCCACATAAATGAAGCCTCGTCCATCGACGCCGACGGCCTCCGGACCCCCGACGGATATGGCCAGTGAAACCGGGCAATCCAAGGCCGGAGGCGGGGTCAGGTCGGGCGTTGGCCTGTCCGTCGGCGTCGGCGTGATGGTGGGCGTGGGGGTATAAGGGGAAAGGCTTTCGGCATACCACACATCATTGTGGTACCGGTTCCCATCCCAACCCGCCAGGACCCATAGCCGGTTATTTAGGACAAGACTGGAGTGGTCCGACCGGGGGCCGAAGGCCGCCGCGTTGTTCGAAATGTTCCAGGTGGTCCCGTCAGGGGTGTACCAAACATCACCCAGCGGGTCCCCGTCCCCCCCGGTGCCGCCCGAGAGGAATAATCGGCCGTCAAAAACCGTCCCAGCGGGGTCCTGCCGGGTGGGCAGGACAGGTTGGGGCTGGCGCCTTGTCCAATTCATGCCGTCGGCGGAGGACTGCCAGGCGTCGGCGGCCAGGCTTCCATCCTGCAGGACGCCATCGGCCAACCAAAGGCGCCCTTTGAAGGAAACGCCGGCTTGGTAGGTCCGGGCCGTGAAGGAACCCGAGGACACCTGTTCCCAATCGATCCCATCCGCGGAGCTCCAAAGGTCGTCCAAGGCATTATCGTTCCCGTCCAGGCCCCCCGCGACCCAAAGGCGCGGGCCTTGTCCCGCGTCATAGGCAAAAAGGGAAAGGCCGGTCCGCGGCCCAAAAGGCGCCGAAGAAGTCGCCTGGACCCAAGAAACCCCGTCGGATGAGCACCAAACATCCCCGTTAAGGCTATCGTCCAGGTTCTGGCCGCCGACCACCCATATCTTCCCGTCATAGACGACCGCCCCATGATCGATCCGGGGGTTCCAAGGCGCCTGGGCCGTCTCCGAGGACCAGGTGATCCCATCTGGGGAAGACCAAACATCATTGTAGAAACGGTTGTCATCCCCCCCTCCCAGGATCCACATCCGGCCCGACTGTCCCGAACCCGTGGCCGGATCGAAAACGACCGCGGCTTGGGCCGCCCGAGGTTGGAAACCGGCGTTGGAGGTCGCTTCGTTCCACTGGGCATAAAACCCGGGGGTCGGGGTTGGGGTTTGCGTCGGAGCCTTGACGATACAGGCGGGCGGGTCCCCGATCGGGGAATACCAACCTTCACCGTTGAAGGAGCCGCTTTGCCCTCCCCCATTGTCCAGCCCTCCCAATATCCATAGGCCATTGTTAAAGACGAGGGCGGAAGCTCCTTGCCTCGGGCTGAAACCGGCATGTTCGGTTTCCTTGGACCAATGGGCGCCGTCGCATGAGTACCAAACGTCATTGTTCAAGGCGCCATCTTCGCCGCGTCCACCGGTCACCCAAAGCCGCCCGTCGGCCGCCGCCACCGTGAAACCGGTGCGCATATCAAAGGGGGCCTGGGCCAGGACCCGGGTCCATTGGAGGCCGTCGGTTGAGGTCCAAATGTCGTTCAGGTCCTCGTTCCGGAAACCGCCGGACACTTGGACCTTGGTGGACCCCCCGAAGACCCAGATCTGGGGGCCCGCACCCGCGTCGAAGACCACCGCTTGGTGGGAAGCCCTGGGACCGAAGGCCGCGGCGGGCATGGCCTGCCAATTCACGCCATCGGAGGTGGCCCAAACGTCCCCGAAGAAATTGTTGGAGGCGTCCTCTCCTCCGAGGACCCAAAGTTGTCCATTGAACACCAACGCTTGATGGAAAGCCCTTGCACTGAACGGGGCGGAGGAGGTGGCTCGCGTCCAGTTGACCCCGTCCGCGGAACTCCACACGTCATGGGTGACCCCTTGACTGGTCCACCCGCCGATGACCCACAGTTTCCCGTCCGTTCCCGAACCCGTGGTGGGATCGAAGACCACGCCGGCTTGCCCCCAACGGGGTCCAAAAGGGGCCTGGGGCGTGGAGAGATTCCACTGGGAACCGTCCACGGAATTCCAAATGTCCCCCAAATACCCGCCCAACGCGCTTTGACCAGCGAGGACCCATAGGCGCCCGTTCAGAACGACCGAGGAATGGGACGACCGTTCGGTGAAGGCCGTTCCCTGGGCCGGCCGGAACCAGTTCAGGCCGGTGATCCCACCCGGGGTGGGGGTGGGGGTCCAAGTGGGACTGGGGGTGGGCGTAAAGGTCGGGGTCGGGGTGACCGTCCAAGTGGACGTGGGAGGCTGTTCGGTATCGGTCGGGACCGGCGTAAAACCGGACATGGGCGCAGCCCAGACATCCCCCAAGGTCGTCCCTGTGGAATCCTGACCCCCGATGACCCACATCCGTCCGTTGAACGCCGCCAGTGAAAATCCACCGCGCGGGCTGAAAGGTGTCCGGTCCGTCGACGACCGCCAATGGATCCCGTCCGAAGTGGACCATTGGTCCTGGACCGGTCCACCGCCGACCAGGTACATGGTCCCCCCGAAGCTCACGGCTTGATATCCATCCTGGGAAAGGGTCAGGGGCATGTTCCCGGCCGACACCTCGGTCCAATGGGCCCCATCGGCCGAACGATAGATCCCATTCAGGGGATTCGGCCAATCCGTGGCGAAACATTGGCCCCCCAATATCCACAATTCGCTCCCAAAGACGACCCCCGCATAACCGACCGTGTTGCAAAGCGCCGGGGGTATGGCGCCCGCCGGGGACCAATGGGAACCATCGTTCGAGGAACTGACCTGTGAGCCCTTTAGGGCATAGAGCCTTCCATTCAAGGGGAAGACCCGGTCCACCGGAAGGTCGTCCACGGAAGTTGGTTCCCAATCCGATCCATCGTCCGTCGCCCAGACCTTGGACTTCCCCGTCTCCCAGTCGATCACGTTGAACGCCCAAAGCCTTCCATTAAAGTCCGCGCAGGCCAATCCCGTCTGTTCATCGAAAGGCGTGTCGTCCGTCGACAAGTCCCAATTCACCCCGTCCCGACTGCTCCAGACGTCGCCCAGGGGGCCGATATCGGAATTCGTTCCCCCGACAAGCCAAAGCCTGTCCTGGCCGGCCCAGGTTCCGGAGGAGGGGCTGAACTCCGCCAAGGCGGCCCCGGACCTCGGGATGAACGGCGCCATCCCGTTGGCCAAGACCCACTGTCCATTGCCGTCGGGGGTGGGGGTCCAGGTGGGGGTGAAGGTGGGAGCCCCCTGGATATTGGAATACCAAACGTCCCGCAATAGGTCGCTGGTGATGGTGCCATTGTTGACATCACCCTTTCGGATCGTCAGAGGGTCCCCGCCCGTGACCCATAGCCTGGACCCGTCCGATACCAGCCCGGCCGAGGCCCGGGGTTGGAACGGGGCCGAGTAGGTCGACGCGGTCCATTGAATGCCGTCCGCGGAATGATAAATGTCGTTCAGGGCCAGGGAATTCCCCGACCCGTCGGCCCCTTCCCCTCCCAAGACCACCATTTCCCCGCTGGACGGATCCACGCCCGCCATGAACGCGTCCCTTGGGGACCACGAGGCCCCGTCCGTCGCCTGCTCCCAATGGGTCCCATCGGACGTGCTCCAAACATCGCTCAAAAGGTAAAGGTTGCCGCCGTCCAGCTCCTCGCCGCCCATCACCCAAAGCCTGCCCCCGGCCACGATGGTTTGGTGGAGATCCCTCGGCGAAAAGTCCGCGTTGGCCGTGACCCGCGTCCATTGGAAACCATCCGGGGATGTCCAAACGTCGTTCAGGAAATTCCCCGACCCGCGCCCTCCCACCAGCCACATTTGGCCGTTCCATACCGTCAACGAAAAACCATCCCGGGGTCCCCAGGGGGCGTTCGGGACCGCCTTCACCCACTGGATCCCGTCCCCGGAATACCAAATGTCCGCGGGGCGCAGCGATCCCGAGGCCCCGCCGCCCGCCACCCACAGGGCGTTGTTGAACACCACGGCCCCGAAGTCCTCTCTTGGCGTGAACCCGGCGGTCGTCGCCTTCGTCCAATCTTTCCCATCCGTGGACGACCAAACGTCGTTGGAAGGGCTGTCAAAATGAAGCCCTCCGATCACCCATTGCTTATTATTGAAGAACAGGGCCGCGTGATGGGCCCGCTGCCCGAAACCCGCCGAATCACCGGCTTGGAGCCAGGACCCATAAGCATCCCCGCTCGGCGTATCGGAGGGCGTGGAGGTCAGGGAAAGGACCGGGGTGTCCGAAGGAATGTCCGTGAGGGTCGGGGAATCCGTGGGGGTGAAGGTCGAGGTATAACCGTTCTCATTGGTCGCCGTGGGAGTGTCCGTGACCGTGGGGCTTGGGGAAAAGGTCGGGGTCCAAGTGAAGGTGGGGCTGGAGGTGGAGGTCGGGGTAGCGGTCGGTTGCGGGGTGAACCCCGGGGGCATGGGGATCCCCGCGAAACGCGCGTTCCCTTGGCCATCCACCGAAACCAGGGTCCCTCCCGGCCCTCCGGTCGGTTTAAAGGAAAGGACGTTCCCCATAAAGGGATCATTGGCGCCCAATTTGATCGAAAGCTGGCAAAGGGGATGCCCGGCCGTGTCATAACCATAGATGGTCGACCCATCGGTGGAGAGGACATAGACACGGCCGTCCCCCGTGTCGACCCAAAGCGCCGGGTCGACGCCTTGGAGGAAGTTCGACTCATCCGCCCAGGCCCGTTCCGGCCCCAAAAGCCTGCCCAAGCCCTCCAACAGGGCCATCCGCCAATCCTCCCGAGGGGCCGGGGCGGCCGCTAAAATTTGGGTCGTTCCGTCCGAATAACGGAGACTCACATCCCATTGGGGATCACGGTTAACGGTTGCGTTTTGCGCCAGGCTGACGCTGCTGGACGATCCGTTCGTGAACTGGGTGACCAGATAATCGATGGTGTTCGTTCCCGTTCCAACGCTCGAACCATTGGGCATGATCTTATCGATGACCAGGTAGAGGTTACCGGTCCGATCAAAAGCCAGGGAATTGATGAAAGTGGAAGTTTGAGGCTCGGCCGGAAAAGAGGTTCCGTGGACCGTGAGCCCGTCGACCAGGTCCAAAATGGCCGAAAATAATTCCTGGGACTGGAACTGGATCTTGGCGAGCTCGGCGACTGCGGCCCGTCCATTCGGGGACACGTCAAAAAGGTTCGGGGAGGAGGTCTGGTACAAGCCCAGCAAGGCGAAGGATGATTGCTCCGATCGGATATCCCAATGGGCCAAATAAGACCTGGCCGGGGTTTTGCCGTCCGTTCCGCACCAATAGATCCCGCCGGCCCCGTCCTTTTCATAATGATTAACGAGCTCGCTGCGAACGCTTGGCTGGATCAAAAGCCCGGCCGGAACGTTCGTGATCGGGCTCGGAACCTGCGTCGGGGCCAGGGGTGTGGGGGTATCCGTGGGACTGTCCTTCGGGGTCGCCGTTGGCGTGGGCGAAAGGGTGGCGATCGAAACAGCGTGATAATGGTCCGCGCCCCTCTCAAGACCATGGACTTCCTTGGAGGCGTCCAAATAAGCGATGGTCCTTGGGTCGGCATCCATGATCCCGCCATCCTTGCTGTTCAGGGAATGCTGGCCGTCGATGGCCCCGCTGATCTGGAGGGTGAACTTCCCTCCCGCCGACGGGGTCTTGGCCTCGGACAACTGGATGAATTGACTATCCGTATCGAGGCTATAGGTTTGTTGGTCACTGGACCATGTCCCCGGTGTTTTCAACACCTTGCTGGCCCCGTCCGCGAAAGTGGCGATCACGGTGGGAACGGCCGTTTGGTTCATCGGTTTGTTGAAATGGATGTCGATGTGGACCGGAAGCCCCGCCAAAGCGGGCTGCACCGGCGTAACGGCGGGCCCAGCGGCCAATATCGTCACGGGATAAGGGGTCGGCGTATCCAGAACTATCGTGGGGGTCGGGGGCGGGGCCAAGGGCCAAGCCGCTTTGTATATTGGCGTTGATTGCTGGCTGATCGTTACTGCTTGGACAAACGCGCGAGAAAAACCCAAAAGAAAAAAGTGTTTCGTATCAATCCCCGGTTGGTAGGGCCGGTTAAGTTGGTCATAATTTGAATTCCCATCGAAATAAAAAGAAACGTCGGAAGGATCGCTATCCAGAACACCACCGCTCACATAGCGGTGTTCAGCTTGAATAAATAACGTTACAGAACCCGATCCTAAAGTTTGTAAATCAGAGGCATAAACCTGTCCATACCAGGAATGAGGCGGATTATTAGCTCCTTTTTGATTATTTCCATAAAAAGAAGATAAAGCCTGAACATTTATCCCCGAAGAATTGGTAGCGCTTTTTAGGAGGACATTGATGCTATTAAATTTTAATTCTTCGCTAAATCTAATAAAAAATTGTAAATCCCTTGTCTCGGAGGCGAATTGGTTTATCGGCTTCAAGATATTTCTTGTTGTTCCATTATTCTGCCAAGATGCCGAATAAATTGTGGTTCCACCTTCAATCACCGTCGATGAATCGCGTGGATCTTCCGGATTGTCACTAGCTACAACACCGCCTTGAACAATGTTTACGCCCACAACGATTGGTGGCATTGAATGAAAATAATGCGTCAGTATTTGCGTTGCCGGAAGACTTCGTGCCGAAATATTCATTGCTCCTAATTCTGATAAACCATTCCCTTGCCCGCTTACTTGGATGTCACAATTTGAAGCGTCTACGCCAGATTCATCATTCGGGCTTTGACGAATATAGGGTTGGTAAAAAGGGAAGGCTGAGTTTCCTGAATCAGCACTCCCTTTTGTAAAAAAACCCGTCGTATTAAAAACAGGCGGAAAAACATATGGACCACTTGCACAAAAAGACGCTGATGAAAAATTAATATTTTCACTACCAGGGGAACAATACTGAATGTTCGAAGAATCATATTCCATTATTGTTGCCCCAGCGTCTTGGGGGGCATTTTCAATCAAAGGATTTAATTGATCCGGAGGACGATTTACATAATTTTCATCATACCCAAATCCACTTTTCATTTTTGGATCGTTTACTAAAATTGGGCTTCCCGCCGAATGAGTTCTTTGCCAAAAATATATCTGTGAATTCCCAATAATTGCCATCGCATCAAAGCCATTTTGAAATAAAGAATTTTCGTCTGATATACACCCAACTTCCTTGCTCAAATTCCCTTTGAGAAATTGATCCACTGTCACTGTGACAACTTCATCAAATGTCCCTATTTGTGGACCACTTGAAAAATAAATACTTACGGGCACAGAGGCGACAGGAACCCCAGGCAAGGGATCGGGCGTGAACTGCGGAAATAATATGACGTCATCCACAGGATTGGATTGACACCATAAGGTTGACAATGAAGAAAAAAATAATATTAGAGCCAGAATATTTCTAAACACGATTACGCCTTATTAAAATTACTTTTTGGAGTATTTCAATCGCATAACGTAAAGCCCCGTTGGACTTCCTTCGAAAAAATAAATATTTCCGTCCGGCGTGACCTCCAACGGTACATAACCACCTGGGTAATTCATGGAAAATTTCGGGTTAATGTCGAATTGGAATTTGACATCCCCATTCAATCCCAGCTTTATTACGCGCGAGTCCCAATCCCGATTCGCCTTAATATATAGGCGGATGTATACATTCTTTTCATCATCAACTTGCAAGATGGTTGGATAAAGAAGCTCTTCGTTTTCTTGCCAAACCAAAATTGACTTCTTTGTTCCACCTAAACTTTCCAACCCCGAAACATAAACTTTATTTACACCGTCCTTTTTCACCAACTTCGCAACCACATTCCTTCTTGCTCCATGCCAATCTTTAGGTTCGCCCTTCTTTTTCCAATATTCAGGATCGAAAACAAAAGTATTTTCCTTATTTTTTTTCTGGAAATGTCTATGGAGTGCACCACCATAAATTGAACCGTTATCTAGCGTCAACTCGTCTCTTGGAATGGTGATTTCTTTTTTTAATCGAAGACTTTCATCATATAGATCGATTTTATTCTCGAAAATATTTCCAATAATAACCTGGTTGCCCTGTGTTTCCATTTTTCCGCCGGAAGCTAACAAATCACCATACTTACCAGGATCCAATGGCAAGAATCCAATTTCGTGGTTCCCAGGATCGAATTTTTTTATTCCAGCATCTGTTTTGTTACCGACATTAAAATAGATATAAATATTTCCGTTTTCATCGACCCTAAACCCTTTTGGTCCTGAACGACGCCAATAATATTCGTCTTTATTTAGATATTTTCTTCGCTCTTCGAACAAGGGGATCTCCCCTTTGCTCTTCCCCCAAGGAATAAATAAATAGTTTTCTTTTTTATATAAATCCATTTCGACTTCTTTGGCCTTGGCTATGGTGGATACGGACATACAAAAAAGTGCGAATATAGCGATTAGATGAACCGGAGACATATAATATGAATCGTGATTTATTTTCATTTTCTTTTCCTCATTCTGATCACCGTCTTTAATCCTTTGCATTTCCTTTCACTCAAAACCAATGGAAATATCGGAGGCGAGATCGGACATTAATTGTAATTCCCCCCCCCCCCGATCCTTCTTCTTTTGATTCCATAGTCGTCTTTTCCCCGCTCACTTTACTGCCCAGTTCACCTTACTTCCAAAGACTATTGATCCTATCGGACCCACTGTTTCCCTTATGTAAAACCGCCCGAATTCTGTCCATTTATCCATTCGGCTGATCGCATTCCTTTATTTTGGACTTCTTTCCAACCTCTTCCCCACACCGTCAAATACCTGCCCCGTAAAAGCCATCCATTTTCAAATCCTTCTTGACCCTTCCATTTTCCACCCTTCCTGCCGTTTTGAAGATCTGCTCGATCTTTCCCAACACCCTTCTTTCTTTTGATGTCAGAATATCTAGCGTCATCCATAAACCCAGGGGGATCCCATGAAGAGAGTCGAACTTTTACTTATCCCGGTGATCGCCGGTATGGCGCTTAGTGCATATGCTAATTCTGCCTCTCTCCATTCTTCCCAACGCACCAGGCCGAATGTCCACCAGTTCGATATTCGTTTAAGGATCCAATTTCGTTTGGTCCAAAAGGGTCTTAAAACCGGGAAATTGACCCAAGAACAAGCCGATACCCTGAAGTCCAGCTTGAGGAGCGCCCGCCAACAAGAAAATGAAATGCTGCAACAGGACGGACACCGGGACTTGACCAAAGATCAAATGACACAATTGAACACTTTATTGGATAAGAACTCTCGATCGATCGGCGAAGGCGTTTCTAAAAACTAGAATCGGCGCGAAACGATCATCTTCAAAGCTAAGTAATAATAGACCCATCCACTCTTTCAACTTTTTCCCGATTTAGCGGTCTTTCCGGATATGGCCTTCGTCCCCCGCTCCCCGGTCCGTATCCGGATGGCGTCCTTCACTTCAATAATAAATATCTTCCCGTCCCCCGGCTGGCCCGTGTAGGCCGCATTCACGATGGCCGAAACGACCTTCTTCTGGTCCTTCCCTTCCACCACGATCTCGATCTTGGTCTTGGGCAGAAAATTGACCCGCATCCCCTCGGGCCAATCGGAATGAAGGCCCTTCTGCCGGCCGTGGCCTTCCATTTCGGTGACCATCATGCCCGGATAGCCGATCCGCCTCAGGCGGGCTTGCACGTCCTCCAGCTTTTCAGGACGAATAATGGCTTCGATCTTCAACATGGCGGCCCTCCCGGCTTCTGATATCGGGTACCCCTAAAGAGCTATGCCCTTCAGGGATGCCGGATGTCGGAAACCCGGATCGTGACTTAAAACAACAAAGGGCCGGCCTTGGCGGGGCCGACCCTTCGTTGCACTACTGGAGGAGAGAGAGAGAATGGCTTGGTTCCCTTTCCTCCACCCGGAGAACCTGCCCCGCCCTTTCGGGCGGGACCGATCCTTGGGATCCCCCTATCAACTAGAAGCTGAACACCATGCTACCAGTGGCAGTGACCTGGCTGTCGGCATTGCCATTTCCAAAAGCAGTCTGAGCAACACCACCCTTGAGATAGGTATCAAACCGCCCTTCCAGTCGAGCTAAAACGTTCGGTGTCAGCTGATTTTGGACGGTCAAAGTGGCTTCGCGATATTCAGCTTGGATGCCACCGGGACCCGAGGAAGATCCATCACCCAAGAGAAGGTCAGTCCCATTGTTCATGACTTCTTCCAAACGAAGAGCTAATCCCCAGCCATCGCTGAGCATCAACTGACCGTAGAGAGCAAAACCGAGGTAGGAAGCGGCATCGCCGACTTTCGGTGTTTGGTTCCCAAATTGCGAATCCAAGACCAAAGTAAAATCTTTGATCCCCGAGTAAGAGATAATGGCTTCCGCAACCAAGGTCGGGAGGTCCACCGCGCCGAACGGCTCCGGACCAAAGACACCATTCAAAATGATGCTCAAGTTGGATTCGGCCGGAGTGATCTTGGCTTGCAACCCAAAAGTCTTGTCGTTGTAAGAATAAGAGGAAGAAGTTTCGTTCCACCCATTATTCACATAAGCCGTGATCCCAAATTGCTCGCTGGGGGCCACGCCGACGCTGAACCCCGTATGATAGAGGGGAATAGCGTAGAACAGGATCGAGCGGCTGTAGTTCATGTTCAAATTGCTCTCCACAACCTCATTACCAACCCAGGTCATGTATTTTCCGAACATGAAAGTCCATTGCCCTTTCGTGATCGTCAAATTGGCGGAACTAACAGCCAAACCACCTTCCCAATTGGCCGTATAGTCAACACCGTAAAGCGCCGCGGCCGTTTGACCGTACATCAACACGATGTTGGCGGAAGCATCGCCCGCCGTAATTTTCGTGTTCAACTCGGCTAAACCAAGCGTGTAATCATCATCGGAGACAGGGAAACCATAGAGCGACCCGTTTCCCGCACCATTGACGTTATTCGCACTATTCGTGAAGTTATACGAATAGTAAGTATCCACCAAACCCCCAACGGTGACTTTCGGGGCGGCGGCATCGTCGGCCAAGGCCGGAACGGACAGCCCGGACAAGGCGATCGAGGCCAAAAGGCTGAACAGCTTGATCGTCTTTTTCATCTCATCCTCCTTGGATTAAAAACCGCCCCCCCAGCCCTTGCCAGGGACAAGAAAAAGGGGAACGTCAGACCAGCGCTAAGGGATAGAGCAAGGCTTGTGCCACGAAGTCAAAAATAAGAAAAGTGAAAAACCCTTAAAATTCAGAGGATTTCTAAGTGGCTAATACATTTAGACAAATCAATTTCAGCGCTAATTCCTACTTATGTAAGATATTACAATTTTGTGACTTTCGCCTTATACGCATTTTTCGGCCATTTCCACAAAAGTCTTCTACTTAATTCAACTTCAACCTCAGTAGCTAGAATGGCCCACGTCTTCGAATGAATCAAACGATAGATTCCCCATCCTGATGTCACTACTAATTTGTCCACCACCTGGGTAAGTGAAAGTTGCTTTTACATATGGGTTGGTAAGCCCTGTATAAGTAACCCCGATGCTTTGACCAGCCGCAACTGCATAAGGACCATAAGTCGCCCCTCCTGGTGGGTCGCTAGACCCTATCTGATAAGAAATGGTGTATAGGCTTATTCCACAATCATTAGCCGAATCCACCCTCATATAACAAACTTCTTGAGATGGTCCGCCACCCAATGAATGTTTATCCATGAGTGCGGTTACGGGAACTGACCAGCCTTTGGTTATGACTGCTCCCGTAGCAGTTATTGGATTACCCGACATATCGTTTGCTGCCAAAGTCAAACTTATTGGCTGAGCGTAACAGCTAGTTTTTGAAATAGTTACAGCTGCAAAATAGGAGTTTCCTCCTCCAAATTGCCAAGAATTGGGATTTAAGTAACTAAAAGATAGTAGGTTTGGAAGCCCACTCATGGTTACCGTAACTGGAACGTCCAAATTTCCCGATTGACTGTAAGTAACTGTTAATGGCAAGAAATTCGGGATGCTCAAATTCATCGTCTGAGAAACTGGGCTTACAGAAACTATGTTTCCGGTCGCTGAAAAAGTAACAGCATATTGACCAGCTCCAGATATAGTTATTGGGATTGTACTTTGCCCATAGGTTCTTCGAACCGGCGTCGTAACACCTGAGGAAACCACTTGATAACTGACACTCTGGGCCGGCACTTCGGCCAACCAAATTCCACTTAATAAGTTTTCGGGATTGAATGCAGCATAACCAACTACCGGCTGCGTGGTAGCAAATCCGAAAGTAACACCTCCTGGCTCTATCAAAGAAATGGAAACACCCTGAACAGCTCCAGAACTAACAATGGCGGAATCCTGAACGTATATTTCAATTGTTCCAGACTGCGGAGTGGGCGTTACAGTTGGTCTATCCAGTCCCAATGGAGCGTTGATCCCAAATGGATGGTCCGTTTTATTGCAGCCTAAGATCTGGATGGAACCGATCAAAGAGATGGTCACAACCGAAATGACCGTTAAATATTTCAAATATTCCCGCATAAATAGCCTTCCGGCCAAGAATGAAAATCGCACATTAATTGACGTTTTTGTGCCATCTCAGCCATAAAAATTTAATTCAGGTTGCACAATTAATATTTCCAATTATAAATTTGTCAACCTCTAAAGTTGCCTTAATTTTAAGCTCCACATTTTTGGAAGGACTTTCATGAATAAATTATTAACGAGTGTATCTCTGGTCCTTTTTTTGTGCTGTTCTTCAATTTTTGCACAAGAAACTTCTTCCAGCAGTTTTTTCAACGAAAGTCCTGCCGAATCAAAATGGATCGCTCCGCCCCCTGTTGACGCGAACAATCGAGTCCTTCTATTCGACCTACAGGCCGCTTTTCAGCATGATGAAGACGTCAAGGATCAAGCCTTTTCCATGCTGGATCTTTCCCTGAAGAGACCACTTGATGAGAATTCAATATTGGCCGATGGCTTGCTCCGATTCCGAAAGAACCTTTCGAACGATGATCAAGCCAGCTCGATCGACCTTCGTCTTGCCCGCATTTCTTATCTGGAGCCCTGGATCCAAGTGACGCTCGGCCGCTTTGACCTGTTCCAAAATATCTCTTCCAACCACTTCTTCGGGGCTTATCCCGTCATGGGACTTCACCGGGTCGACGGGATTTGGGTTTCCTTACCGATCAATTTTTTCTTTAGTTTCGGCCCCGCCAAAGAGAACAAGTCGGAGGATTCTTCCCCCTTGGCCCTCAGCTTTTTTTACACGCCAAGCCTTTTTTCCGCCCAGCAAGTCCAATACGACAACACCCAGACCTTCTGGTTATCCCAGTTGAAATTCCGCCTAGAGGGCTCCGATTTCTCCCCGACCCTCAAATTGAATTTCGGTGGATCAGCTTCCGATTTCTTCGACTATTCGTCATTAAATGGCTCCTATACAGCGTCCATTTCCACGGAATTGATCTTCCGGCAAAATTATTCCCTCACGGTGGAGGCCAGTTCGCAGAATATCGACCGCCTCCAAGATACCGGGGTTATCGCCCTGGGCCTTCAAGCTTCCCGCTTAGGCACCTGGGGTTCTTTCTCCCTGGATCAAATTTCCTTAGAAGCCCAACTTCCCATTGGAAATTCCCTCTTGAACCCCTTTACCGGTGGCAACGCCTTTTCTCCCAATCTAGCTCAAGCATCCCAAGCCGCCTGGTACGCCAAGATCCGGGCAAGGCTCAAGGTCCTATTCATTGAGCTGCATTTGACCAACAACCAAAATGATTACACCTTGGCACGACCGGCTGTTGGCGCCATTGCGATCCCCTTCAGCGGCGCTTTCGGCCCCGGAAATGAAACGGATGGAGCAGGGACTTTGTTGCGGGCCTCTTCGTATAACAACATAGCCGCCATGATCCGAACCGGGGTCGAGTTTTGATCCGCAAACCCTGGCTGTTGTTTCTATTCATGGTCCTTCCTTGTCTCCTTCGCGCTCAAATTCCTTCGATAACCCCATCCGGTCATCAGGATGCGGCTTTCTCATATCAAACCAGAACTGTATGGGGCTTGATCAAAGCCATGGTCAAAACTCAGGAGAAGGAGTTCGACTTGACCGTCCAATCGGAAGCTCCCATGACCGGATGGATCCTGAAAAACGAAAGCGGAAGTCAAACACTGGGAAAAGGTGGCCTGGCAGCCACTTATCAATTCTCGACCAAGATCCAAAGAGCCTTTCAAGGGAACTTCAAATTGACGGTTTTTCTAAGCACTGAAGAAGATTCCGTGCCTGTAGCCCTCCAATTAGGCTCCAAGAAAACCGCGACCGGTTTGAATATCCCGGCTGAAGCGCAGGAAGAATATGACGAAAACCCCGACCACCCTTACCACGCAATGGTCCACAGCCTCTATGAGCAGGCCGTTAACGATCTATCGAAAGGGGACCGGTATCGTGCCCTTTCTCACCTGAAAAAAGCCGCCGAACTGGATCCTTTGCAGCCCCAGGTGCGGAATTTATTGGAAAAGACGGAAGGCACTCCCCCTCATCCCGCGGTCGATCAAGTGGAACAAGCGCGAACTGTTTGGAAAAGTGGGGATCAGGAAAGAGCCTTATCCCAGTTGGACGATATCCTTGCGAACGATCCGAATAACGAAAATGCATTGGCCTTAAAAAAAGAAATTATCAGAAAGCGCAAGAAGGAACATTCCCAATACACCCCGAAAAAACCACGAAAGGCCGAAAAGACCCCAACCCCCATCAACGAAAAAGAAACACAGGCCAAAGCCGATCAAGCCTACAACTTGGGTTTGGAAAGTTACCGCAAGAACGATTACGCCGCCGCCAAGAAGTTCTGGGAAGAGACCCTTCGCATCCTCCCCACCCACCCCCAAGCCCGGCGGAACCTGGAGCGGCTCCAGCAGGACCACCCCGAGCTGAAGTGAGCCATTTCCAAGGTCTTTTCCGCCCGCCCCCGGACCCCCCCGCCGCCCTTATAATGCCCCCACGTTCTTATCTCGGATCAGGAGGGTCTTCGTGAAGCGATCTTTTCTTTCGGTGATGTTCCTTCTTTTGCCGGTCGCCCTTTTCGCCCAAACCGCCACCTATTACTCCGGTTCATCCGATCATCCTGTCATCACGGTCGACCTGACGGCCCAGTCGGGCTCCTTTTATTTCAACGCCACCTCCATTTACCCCGTCACGCATTGGTCCTTGAACAAGCAAAGCGATCCCAAGGAAGGCATCAGCGGGAACGCCGAGGGACGGAAGAGTTTCAGGGGAGCGGTTCAAAGTCCAATGACCGAGAACTACATTTTGACGGTCAGTATCAGCACGGGCGGGACCTCCCGGGTGACCTTGACCCCACCGAAGGTCAAGATCCAGGCGAAGAACATCAAGAAACTAACGAAGGTCAACGCCCACCCTCTGAAGAAAGCTCCTTCGATCCAGCTGACCCACTGAGGGCTTGACCGCCTTTTAGGCGGGGTTCAGGCCCCCGCCCATTTCCCCCAGCAGGTACCGGATCACGTCCTGGGCCCCATAGGAACGCTTCCCCTGCCCCACGAACATCCGGATGCGGGCGATGTCGTCGCCCGACGTGACCAGGGGTTTCTCCGCCCCGCCGTCCTTGCGCATCTGGGCCAGGCCGATATTGGCCATGAGGCCGTTGCAAAGGCACTTGCGCCCCTCGATCTCCGCCGGGTCCCCCTCTTTTTGCAGGAACACTTCCTCCGGTTCGCCCGGGCAACGATAGCCGATGGTCCCGTTCCAGCGCTTGAAGACCTGCCGCAGGTAGCCCAGGTCGCAGACCTTGGTCCGGGCCTCGTAGTCCTCTTTTTCCGAATGGGTCCCCTCCAGCTTCACGACCTTGAAAGGGAAACCCGTGGGCGACGCCTTGGGGTCGGTGAAGACCTCGATCTTCCCCTTCAGCACCTTGTCCACCACCCATTGCTTGAGGTTCTCCGTCAGCCCCGATTCGCGGCAATAGGCGAAAAGGGTCCCCACCTGGATGCCCGCCGCGCCCTTGGCCAGGGCCTCCTTCAACTTGTCGGGCCTTCCCCAGGCGCCCGCCACCCAGAAGGGCAGGCCCAGCCCGCGGATGCCTTCCAAATTCACCTCGTCCCTCGTGCCATAGACCGGTTCGCCTTTTTCGTTCAGCTTCAAGGCGCCCCGGGGCGGCGCGTTGTGGCCGCCGGCCAGGGGGCCTTCCACCACGAACCCGTCCACCTTGCCGTTGGATTTCTTCGCCAGGGTCATGGCCAGCACCTCCGAGGCCACCACCGCCAGGAACTTGGGCCGCTTGAGGGTCTCCGGGATCTGGCTCATGAATTCCCAGGGATCGAACCGCATCCAATGCTCGTCGTCCTCGCCCTCGCCCTGCACGTTGATCCGCAAGGCGACCGCCTCATGCCGGGCCAGTTGGTCCAGAAGGGCCGGGATGGCCCGGGGGATGCCCGCGCCCATCATCACGTAATCCACCCCCGC
Organism: bacterium; assembly: GCA_035549195.1. Taxonomy (NCBI): domain Bacteria; species bacterium. The sequence goes on along the minus strand of DASZRK010000001.1, from coordinate 4,156 downwards.
CAGCATCGCGCCATATAAGGAAGGCAGGGTCGGCATCTGGACCTTCTCCAGCAGGTTGATGCCCACCAGCCCCCGGTGGCCTTCCTTGGCCAGGAAGACCTCGCAGAAATTGGCGGCCAGGGTCAGTTCCTCCAGTTCGCGGGGCGGCTGGAGCGAATAGAGCGGGACCGGCTTATAAGCGGCCCCCTTCGCCTTGCCCCCGGGGATGAAATACCTGGCCAGGATGCGGTCGGCGATGAGCCTTTCGGGGAAGGCCTCCAGGGCCCGGCGCATGGAGCCGTCCAGGTCCCCGTCCAGCAAACGGCGGGCGAGGATATTGTCGAGGGCCGTGGAGGACACGACCCCCAGTTGGCCGGCTTGGGAGACCGCGCGGGCCAGGCGCCAGTCGGAGACGCCGGCGCCCATACCGCCTTGGATGATCATCGGTTCGGACATGCTGGAGGTTCCTTTAGTGGGATGGATCAAGAACGGAAGGGCAGGAAATACGGAAGAACACGGGGATCCTTCACCTTCGACGCCCCTCAGGATAGGGAGACGGGAAGTCGGCCAATATGATGGCCCTCATAGAGGCCGCCTCAGTGCAGGTCGGCCTTTTGCCGCCACTCGCAACTTCCTTGGGGCGGCGGCGTGGAACGGACCTTGGGGTAAAGGATCTCGGCCTCGACCCGGAAGTGCCGCTTGACCTCCGTTTCCAGCCGCTGGAGGTCGAAGAGCAGGTAACGGATGGGGATCATGCCTTCCCCGGGGTCCTCGAACCCCCCGGTCCCCTTGCGGATCCCCTTGAGGAGCTCCAGGGCCTCCCGGTCCTCCCCTTCCTGTTCCAGGAGGCGCCGGTCCAGTTCCATCGTCCATTGGTCCGGGGTCATGGCCAAAGGGATGGAAAGGCAGAAGGGGAAAAGTTCCCGGCCCTCGTGCTTCATGTGCCGCTCCAGGGCCGGCCGGAAACGCCGGAAATGGGCGAGCCATTCCAGGACCTCCGAATGGCCGTCCCCCGCCGTTCGCAGGACCGATTGGAAAAGGTCCTCCAGCCGGGGCATCTCCCGCTCCAAAAAATGGTGGTGGGTGAGGAGGATATATTCGATGAGCTCCGGGGGGTCCATCCCTTCCAGCACCCGGTCGTCCAGGAAGGCGCCCTCCCGGTCCGCCTCCCGCAATTGCCCCAGCAGTTCCTGCAGGTCCAACCCGTTGCGCAGGCAGGCTTCGGTGAGGGTGAGGGAGCCGGCGAAACCGTAATCGATATGGAACCGGTCGAACACCCGGATATACCGGGGGTGTTCCTCGGCCATGCGGCCGATGGTGTTCAAGGGGTCCAGGAAGATCATTTTTTCCCCAAGGTCCCCCAGGGGAGGTCCGCCAAGGAAGGCTTGCGCGGCCCCTGGCCCGCGCAATGGGCCCGCACCTTGGGATAAAGGATGAAGTTCTCGTCGTGGATGTGGCGGTGCAGTTCGGTCTCCATGCGCACCAGGTCGTGGAAAAGGTCCCGGGTGGCCGCCCCGGCGTCGCCCGGCAGGCGGTAGCCCCCGGAGATCCGGCGCAGTTCGTTCAGGTCCACCATCACCCGCTCCTCCTCCGCCTCGAAGACCCGCACCAGGCTCTCCATCTCGTCGATCTGGGCCAGCCCCGCGGCCGGGCTGGCCGCCAGGTCGATGAAGTAGGGGAAAAGATTTTCCTCCTCCTCGCGCATGTGCCATTCGAGGGAGGCCCTGAAGTCCTGGAAGGGCCCCAGCAGGTCCCGGAGCGCCGGGAGGGCCGCGCCGTCCGCCCGACCCGCCTCGCCCAGCAGGCCTTCCAGCCGATGGAGCTCGCGGCGGAGGAAGCTGTGGTGGGTGGCCAGGATGTAGCCCACCATTTCGGGGACGCCGAACTGTTCCAGGACCTCCTGGGGAAGGAAGTGGGAATCCCGGTCCATCTCCTCCAGTTCCTGCACCAGGGACCCCAGGTCGATGCCGTGCATGGCGCAGGCCTCGGTGAGGGTCAGGTTGCCGGCGAAACGCAGGTCGATCCCATGGTGGTGGAGGAGCTTGGGCAGGCCCGGTTCCCGGGAAGCGAGTTTTTGGAGCGGTTCGTGAAGGTCAGGAAGGGACATGGCCGTTCCCCGCCGGGGCCATCGGCCCCGCCGCGCCGCCGTGGACCTGGTCGGCCCCCTGGGCGCCCTCGTTCTCCAGTTCCAGCACCTTCTGGAAGAGGATCTCGGACTCGACCGCCATGTGACGCCGCAGGTCGATCTCCAGCAGGCGCAGTCGGTGGATGAGGCTACGGTAGGCGTCCCCCGCGCCCGCCGGGTGATGGTACCAACGGGTGGCCTGACGGATGGCGTTCAGGTCCTCGACCAGGTATTCGTCCTCCTGCCGGACCACCTCGGTGAGCGCCTGGAGGCTTTGGTCGCCCAAGAGGACGGCCTTCGGGTCCTCGGCCAAGGTGGCGAAATAGGGGAAGAAGTGCCGCTCCTCCTCGCGCATATGGGCCCGGAAGGTCTGGATGAAACGGCGGACCTTCAATTGAAGGGGAAAGAGTTCCGGGAACCGGGACCCGTCCTCGCGCAGGGCACTGTCCAGGTCCTTCTCCAGGTGGGGCAGTTCCTCGTCCATGAAGTGGTGGTGGTTCACGATGATGTAGGCGATCAGTTGGCGGATGTCGTAGGCCCGCAGGACCGAGTCGTCCAGCAGGCGGCTGTTGTCCCGCAGGCCCGACAGCATCACGGTGATGGCGAAGGGGTCCGTGCCCAGGTTGCGGCAGACGGCGTCCATGGGCGTGCCCCGCACCGTCTCGAAATCCAGGTGGAAGCGTTCCAACAGCAAAAGGGTCTCGGGGGCCTCTTCGACCCACTCCTCGACGGTCTTCCCGAAATCGGTCCGTAACATGGGCCCCTCCCTTCCGCAGGGTTCGACCCATTTATAGGCGGAAAAGGGGGATCGGATTATGACTTGGGTCAGAGGGAAAAAAGGGCGAACAGGCCCGAAAACCTATCCCGCGGCGGGGCCCTTCAGGATGCCTAGGGCCACCGCCTTGCGCAGCAGGATGTTGTTCTCCAGGTGGATATGGCGGTGGTTGTCCTGGTCCAGGCCGTCCAGGGCCTTGGAGAAGCCCTCCAGGAATTCCGAGCCCGGGTCCAGGACCCTGAAGTGGAAGACCAGCTTCTTAAGCTCCAGGAAATCACGGTCCATGAAATGGTGGTCCATCAGCACGTGATGGATGGCCTCCCGAAAATCCCGTCCATGGTCCTCCATCCCCTTGCCCAGGCGGTTGCGCTCGATCCAGACCAACCGGGGGAAGACCTCGATCTCCTCCTCCAGCAGGTGGCGGCGGAGGGATTCGTCCAGGCCGAGGAAATGCCTCTTGAGGACGCTGACCTGGGTCTCGGCCTGGCCGTCGCCCCCCACCCCTTGGATCAGGTCCTCCATCCTTTCGAGCTGGCCGCGGACGTAGGAATGGTGGCGGCCCACGATGAAATGCACGATGTCGAAGAGGCTGGAATTCTCATCGACGTCCGTCAGGAACGGTTGGGGTTTTTGGGCTTCCAGTTCCCGCAGGACCTGGGCCGTTTCCAGACCCGCCTCCTGGCAGGCCTGGGCGAGGGACCGGTGGCCGCGCTGGTAATAATCCAGCTGGTGGGCCTCGAAGACCGGGATGTAGTGGGGGCACTCCACGGCCAATTGTCCGATGGTCTTATCCGGAACGGGGGTCACGACGAAAACCTCCTGGCTGATATTCCACGATTTTATATCCGGGCGCCCGTTTTACGGAAAGGGACAATTGGCCGGCCCCAGGCCCGCCACCCCACCGCCGCCCAGGCCAGGCCGCAGGCGATGGCCCCATCCTTCGGGGACAGCGGCGCCACCCGGAAAACCCCGGCCAAGGCCGGGACCTCCAGGATCAGCACCAGGCTGGCCGCCACCAGGGGGAGGACCACCCAAAAAACGGCGGTCCGCGGCCAGGGCACCTTCCACCAGGGCCGCACGCCCGCCCTTTCCGCCCAGGTCAAGAGGAGGATCCCCAGGACCAGCACCGTCAGGCCCGCCCCGCGCGCGTAGGCCTCCCCCGCCGGAAGGCGCCGGGCGAAGAAGGCCAGGGTCGCCAGGGTGAGCAGGAGGCCCGACAGCGCCGACCGCAGGACCTCGGGCCGCGACAAGAAGGGGGCCGCCGGGTCCCGTGGGGG